>CAMCUO010000044.1 GCA_945879015.1 Chitinophaga pinensis
GGAGGAAACACTATGAAAAAATGTCTTTTATTAATCGCATTATTTTTAGGATTACAAGCAAATTTTGCACAAGAATCACAGACATTTTGTGCGTATGAAGTAGTTGAAGGCTTGCGCTTCTGCTTAATGGGAAAGGGGGCTCAATTCACTATTGTGTACACTGGTAGCAATAACATTTATATTGTTGGTAGAGGAAACCAACCTACGGGTAAACTTAATACTTGTATTGCACAATACAACACCAATTCTTACGATTGTGAAGATGCACCTGTTATTGTTGATAATCCAAATATAAGGTTATAAAACAGCTATTTTATCTGTAAAAAATCGGTTCTGCACACAGTGCAGAACCGATTTTTTTATAATTAGCTATAAAAAACACTTCTAAAAAATTTGAATATTATGTGATTTTTTATCCCTTTGCCTTCAACACCATCTTCTTTAAAGCTTCTATCCATTTAGGTGAATATTTAGGAGAAGATTTTTTATTTTTCAACCTTTTCATTTACATTACATTTATAATACCGATTTTACAATTTTAATTTTCTTAAATTATAATCAGCGTTTTTTCAATTGCCTGGCTCAATTCCTTATCAACCTTTACCTTATTTGCATACTTTTCCCAATTGTCTATTACGGATGCAATTTGTTTAATAATACTTCCCGCTTTTTTTACATTCATTCGTTTTGCCACTTCCAGTAAATCAATTTTCGTAATATTTTTTCTTTTCCCGTTAATGCTTAAAGCATGTTGGTTTACCCATTCGCTCCCTGGCCTATAGGCATGGCAAACATCATAAGCAGGAGATAAACTCCAATTGCCTTTCTTATCCATTATAAAAGCAAAGTTTTTCGTGTGGTCATCACAATTTCGAGCCATAACATTAAACACCATTCTTCGGTACAGCTGTTCTGCTTGTGAGTATGACAAACTAAGTGAACGCATCGTTTCAAAAAGTTGTTCGTAGCTATAAAGTGTTACTTCATTAAAATCATAATGTTGCATCGCACAAAAACTTTGAACATGAAGTTTGTCTTTTCTGTTTTTTCTGTCAAATCTGCGAGTCATAAAATGGGCTCTTCCATTCTCTTCGAATAATTTACATTCGGTCATTTCAATACCAGCATCTTTAGCCATTAAATAATAAGCCATTTCAACACGACCATACCCGCTGGAGGAGCCGAATTGCTTGTCGGTTACGCCATCAAATTTAATTAACCAATGTGTAAATCCTTTCGGAGTTTCTGCTTGCCCGCTTCTTACTTCTTTTGTTTTAGAATTATAAGCAATTACAGCTTTAGCTCTGGCTCCTCCCGCGGAAGAACCAATTTTTAAAATATCGAGTAACGCTTTTTCTTCCTCGGGTTTAAGTTTTGTACTAACATCTTTTCTTCCTGAAAGTATGCCTTCTGCTATTTCAATCAAATTTCTTATTTCAATTTTAGAGGCTGTATTATTTGATTTTGGTATTGTAGGTTCGAACTCCAAAGCTCCCATACCTCTTTGACCAATAAAACAAAGTATTTCAACGGGATTTAAGCTATCGGATGCTCTTCCTTGACGTGTGAGCCATGTATTGATTAAAGCGTTACCATATTTGTCGGGTAATACGTCTGCCAATAATCCTGGAAGGCCTTTAAATGTTTTTATATCTCTTAATTCGGGGAAAGTAAAAACTCTTCTTACCGCACCATCTATAGGCATTTTAATTGGTGCAAGGTTCAAGTTGCTTTTTAAAAAAGCGGTATCATATTCAAACGAGCCTAATCCTGTATCAGAGTTCCATGCAACGGCTCCTACACGTTGATTCCCAATATTTATAAAAGCAGTTGTAATCATTACCAGTTTGATTTAGTTTTTTTGCTTGTTTTTTTTGTCCTTGTTGCCCTCTTACGTTTAGCTTGTTCCATTTCAGCTAATTGTATCGGACTTACCTGTGGAGTAATTTTAAACTGTTCCATTACGTGCAACAAGTTTAATGCACGTAGCAACTGAATGAAAGTGATGATGCTTGAACGCTTACCTTTCTCGAATTCAATCAGCGTTAACCTATTAATACCAGCTTGTTCGGCTACTTGGCTTTGCGTTTTATTTTGCTCTAAACGATGGTGCTTAATAAATGCAGCCATAGTAGCCACTATTGCATCATCGCTCATTGCATTTATGTTAGTTTTTTCTATCATTAAAGCTTAAATATTGACTTAATGTCAGTTATTACTAACAAATATACGTTAATTTATTCAATTTGGGTAGTTTATACCGATACGGTATCTGTAATAGTCTCCCGAAAAAATCGGGACTCTATACATCTACTCTCTGCCTGCGGCAGGCACAGGTAGCGGCATTTACAATACTAATCTAAATCCCGCACCCCGCATGAGCGTTACATGCGTGCGGGATTGGACTATTTTGCGCCAAGTATTGGTATAATATCAAATTGTCCTTTGGACTAATTCGACATAAGTAAGGGTATAACTTAATAAAAAGAGAAGAAAAAAGTAATTAACTAAACTCAATCGAGAAGCAGATAAAGAAAACATTCAATACTTAATCGAATTTGCTAAAACTTAAATAATAAACATTCCCTATCCCTTTGCCTTCAACACCATCTTCTTTAAAGCTTCTATCCACAATGGTGAATCATTTAAGCTTTCTACTAATGTTACTTTCTCTCCACCATGCTCTTTAAATATTTCATCGTACTCCACTCCTATTTCGTAAATAGTTTCCAAACAATCTGCAACAAAGGCGGGTGAAAAAATCAATAATTTCTTCTTGCCTTCTTTTGCTTTTGCTTTAACAACTTTATCACTATAAGGTTTTATCCATTTATCATTTAAGCGAGATTGAAAAGTAGTTTCGTATTTTCCTTCTGGAATATTTAAACGTTTTACTAATTGCCGCGTCGTTTCAAAACAATTTGCTCTATAACAATATTGATTGTTCTTTGTTATTTTATCACAACAATTTCCCAACTGACAAGTATTTCCACCATAATGCTCAGACCCTTTCATGATATGTCTATCGGGCAAACCATGATAGGAGAAAATAAAATAATCGTACCTCTCCCCCAACCCCTCTCCATCTAGAGAGGGGAGAAAGTATTTACTTGCTTTATCTACACAAGCA
Source organism: Chitinophaga pinensis (assembly GCA_945879015.1). Lineage (GTDB taxonomy): Bacteria > Bacteroidota > Bacteroidia > 2-12-FULL-35-15 > 2-12-FULL-35-15 > 2-12-FULL-35-15. Next base: position 3,131 of record CAMCUO010000044.1, read on the forward strand.
GCAATAAAATCAGGATTGTCATAAAATTTTGAAATTACGTCAAAGGATGGAGTCACTTCCCACTTTTGCAATAATCGAACTGCTTCAGCAACAGATGAGCCTGTACTTGATGAAGCATATTGTGGATACAAAGGAATAATAATAATTTTATCAACTTGAGCCTCTTTCAATTTATTTAATGCTGATTCTAAACTTGGATTTTGGTAACGCATTCCTAATTCAACAACAAAATTATTGCCGAGTTCTTGCTGCAATAAATTTTTCATCTTATTGCTATTAATTAATAATGGAGAGCCTTCCTTTGTCCAAATGTGCTTGTATAACTTAGCAGATTTTGAAGAGCGAAAGGGAACAATTATTCCGTTTACCAAAATAAAACGTGCAACAGGATTAATATCAATGACTCGAGAATCATTTAAGAATTGAGTCAAATATTTTCTTACATCCGAAGTTGATGGACTATCGGGTGTGCCAAGGTTAATTAAGAGGATTCCTGTTTTCATCTAAGACTTTCGCTTTTTTACCACTAAGGCACTAAGGCCACTGAGTTATTTTTAGAGAGCTAATTTAAATATTTGCAATCATTCTACCACAGAGACGCTTAGTTCGACAAAGTTATTTTTTTCTGGGAGTTTTGAAAAATTTTCTGTAACCATAGGAACCAACCCATTCTTAGTAATGTTTTCACAATTAAAGTTGATTAATAATCCTTTTGGTTTGCCAGTAAGTTTTAAATATGTCAATAATTGTGCTTTAAAGATAGGTAGAATAGTATCGACTGCTTTAAGTTCAACAATAATTATATCATCTACTACAATATCTAACTTCAGTGGAGTTCCAATATTTTTATTCTTATATATTATTGGAACAGAAACTTGAGATTCTACTTTAAATCCTTGATCTATTAATTCTTCAATCAAACATGACTCGTAAATTGATTCCAATAGTCCAGGCCCCAAATGCTTATGTACTTCTATCGCGCAACCAACAATCTCATAAGCAACTTCATTAACATATTTTTGAGTAATCATAAATAATAATATTTTTTAAAAAATCCTTAGCGTCCTTAGTGCCTTAGTGGTAAAATTCCTTTATGGGTGAACGAAATTACGATTTTTTAATTATTCTGAAACGGATTAGCCAAGAATATAATATCAGTAAAAAGGCCATATACATTGCAATTCGCCCTATATAATCACCAAAGCGGGTATAAAATGTAAGTCCATCATTCAATTCAATGTTTCCTGAAATAACTGCGGGCTCCCAATACTTTGTTGCTTGCGATACTTCTCCATAAGAATCAATAAAACAGGAAATGCCAGTATTTGCTGAACGAACGATATTCCTTCTATTTTCAATTGCTCTCAATCGGGATAATTTAAGATGTTGAATATGTCCCGGAGTATTTCCCCACCAACCATCATTTGTTATAACTGCGATAACATTTGCTCCGTTTTTTATATAGTCAGAAACATATTCACCATAAACACTTTCGTAACAAATAACTGGAGCAAATTTGAATGTATTATCTGAAGATGAAAAAACTTCTCGGGTAGATTGAACTCCTAAACTGCCAGTAGTGCCACCCATTTTTAATGCAAATTGCTCAAAATATTTGAAAACAAACTGGAAAGGCATTTGCTCTACTCCCGGAACTAATTTTGATTTATGGTATTGTTGAATCTTCCCTGTATTGTCAAACTGAAATACTGTATTATAAGCATCGTAATAGGCATCTGCATTGTTAAATTTTCTGGCAGTTTCAGATAGTTTTTCACCTGGTTTATAAGCTTTAGCGGTTGACGCTCCGATAATTATTTTTAGTTTTGCAAAATTTGACAGAAATTTTTTAATAGCAATTACCGAACTAGTTTGTTCCAACTCATCTTCCCAAATATCTTCAGTCAAAGCTGTTTCAGGCAATACAACATATTCGGTAGTGGAATCTATTTTTTCTGCAGCCAATTTCAACATCTTTTGTAATTGCTCTTCATAAGCACCAGAAAATTTTTCGTTGTATGGATCAATGTTTGGTTGCACAATCACAATCTTATGTGAATCTGCTTTAGAAGTAGCATTAGAGGAATAAAGTAATAGTATAGAAATCCCAATGGGAATAATGATAAGTACTATTGCAGACATGAATTTTTTTCTTGTAAAACTGTCGGTCAGGCAAGAAAAAAATATGCAATTAATTACCAGCACCCATAAACTTCCACCAAATACACCTGTGTATTCATACCATTGAATAATAGTTGTGCAATCTGCAAAAGCATTACCGAGTGTTAACCATGGCCATGTAACTTGATCGCCATGATATAAAAATTCAAATCCTATCCATAAAGAAATGAAAACCAAGTATCCCCATTTTTCCCCAACGTGTTTTTTTATTTTGTGAAAAAACAAGAAAACGAATGCCATAAAAAAAGAATTTAAACAAATAGCAATTACTGCTCCACCCCAAGATGCATTCACTAGCCACCAAGTGGTAAGCAAGTTCCAAATAAAAAATGCTATAAAAGCAGCAAAAAATACTGTTCGCGATTTGTATTTGCCAGGATTATGAAAAACGATATACTCAACAGCCATCAATGGAAGAAATGCAATAAACAGCAAAGGAAGCCACCCATGTGGAAACCACGCAAATGCTAACATTAATCCAGTTAGTATTGGTAAGAAATATAAGTTGTGTTTTTTCAAAAAATTTTTGATGCAAAGGTAACAAAATCAATGATAGGTAAAACGGACTAAACACTTAGGATTCCTCCACTTCCCTTTCCACTTAGCTAAATCTATTATGGCTTCCTCCTTACAAGTTAAAAAATTTCCATCTTCGTCCTTTTTAATTATATACAATTCATCACTTTTTAATAGCATTAGGATATGTTCTTGAAGTTCTTTCGGAGTAATAGGAAAGTGACATCTGCCAATACTATTTATTCCTGCTTCATTATTTCTAAGGTCCATTTCGGAGCTGACGGAATCTGGTAAAGCCATGTCTTCAAATTGATTTTTTTTAAACTGCAAATAGTTTCCTTTTTCATGAGCCCTACCAAGTTTTAAAGCCTGCTTATTACCTATTTCTAATGCTACAGAAGTCATCCAATAAGCATGTTTAAAAGCATCAAGCTTACCGCCATTATTATCTATTCCAATTACTCCGCTCTTTTTAATTGAATCAACTACCACTTGAACTTCTTTGCTAACTTTTAATGCTTTTTTTGCTTTTTTAGGATGGAATACAACCCAACACTTTTCGGGACGGGAAAGTTTTCTAAAGGAAGATTGCGCAAATGAATTAATAGAAAAAAATGTGATAGGAAGTATATATAATAAAACTCGCATTATCTAATCAAAAACATTTTACCAAATCCTTTTTTGAAATATTGGTCGGCACCACTTTCACGTTTCTCAATTTCATCTCCACGAATAGACGTCACTACTCTGTATAAATAAACCCCGTTAGCAAGTTGGTCGCCAAACTCATCTTTTCCATCCCAGGCATAATCTGTAATGTTTCTACCAACATGTAACAATCCCAATTCATCATTTGTAATTTCTCTAATTACTTTTCCGGTGATAGTTAAAATTTGAATTTTGAAATAGGTTGGCACTTCCGATCCTGTAAGTGTAAAAACAAAATGCGTTGCAGTGGAAAATGGATTCGGATAATTCATTACCTCAGTAATGGTAGCTTTATTAATAACTTCAAATTTTATTTTATAATCGATTGCCCCCGATTGATTATCTGATTTATCTTTTGCCTGCACAATTAACTGGTATTTACCATCTTCGTATAATGTAGGCGTATAATTAAGTTTGCAACTATTGTTTGGCAAAAGTGCAGGAGTAAAAGTTAAGATAGAACCAAAATACACTCTTTCCGGAAGAGCTACAGATGGCCTTTGAACAAATACTTTAAAATCGGCAGTATCGTTTAATGCCAAAAATTGATTTTCATCTTTTAGTTGAATTAGAATATTTGGTTTAGCAGAAACAATATCATTATTCAGAATATGAATTCCATCAAAAGTAACATCTAACAAAGGATTAATTTTATCAGTAGAAGTATTAAAAGGAATTCGAATAATATTATTAAAATGATATTGTTCTAATTGTGTTTTTGACAAGAACAATGTATCCATTGGAATGACAGGATTTACTTCTACCCAAAGTGCATTCATTCCAGTATAACCTTCCGTCTTTATTTTTATTGTATCAATAATTATTTCATTTGGAGCAAAGCCAGCTTTTTTCAATTTTGATGGCAATGGAGAAATTATATTGTTTGCATTTTCAATCCAATAGGTTACTAATAAACTGTCAGAAAATATATATTCACTAATATTTTGAATAGGTAAATGAACAATTACATCCTGTCCTTCTTGCACCGAATCATAGGAATAATAACCTAGTACTGGATTGATGGCAGCTTCGGGGACGGGTGTGTAAATGACCTGCCACCGTTCCATTTGCGGAGGAGTATTTAATGTGTCATCTTTCATGTAAGCGACCAAACGAATATTCGGATATATTAATGCATTGGCATACGTACTTAAATTCGGAATGTCAACTTCCCAAGAATTAAAAACTCGGAGAGTATCTTCTGAACCATTTGGAAGAATTCCTATTAACTGAACAACAACACTGTCATCCGTTGCAGCACCATCAATGTGATGTTGTTTCCATGATAAAGAATCCCAACTTAATGCAGGACCAATAATTGGAGATGAAATAGAACCTTCGTCCCAATTGCTAACAAGAGATGTGTTAAATTGAATGGCTGAATCAATTGAGTCAGCAATAATTTCTGAAGCAGATCCAATTGCACCGCCTTTAGTTCCGAATAATATAAATGCACGAGCAGATGGAACAGTTCTAATTTGCGCACTTCCTAAAGATTCGAAAGCCACAAGAAGATCTTCTTCATAAGATGGAATAGAATGGTACTCTTCTGAATAAGCTAATACTTTATATCCATTAGGAATATCATTCATAATAAAATTTGTAATTTTTGCTCTATTTATTGAGTCGGTATCATAAAAATCACAAGCGTTTTCTTGCACACCTGCAGCATATCCTGTAACGCTACCAAATTGAGAAACTCCTCCTCCAAGCGAAATAGATTTCATAGATGTATTACTTATAGGATCGAAAGCAGCAATTGTAAACCCTGGAGGCGCCCAAGTAGAAACATATTCTAAACTTCCATCTATTCGATAATTTACATTCATCCATCCAACATATCCAGAAAGTCCGTTATTACATTGCAAACTTTGTATGTCATTCACAAAATCAAACTTTCTCAATGGTCGATTAAAAGTTACGTATTGATAACCATCATTTTTAAATTGGAAAAAATGTGCTTGCTCCCATCCGCGTTTATTAGGGATATATTGAAAAGAACTTTCTCTCCATTTAAAACCATTGGAAGCGCTAGTAGAGTCTGGACTTACACGCCAGTAATAAACAGTGAGCGGATTAAAATTAAATGAAGGCTTCCAAGTAATTACACCCCCAGTAGAACTTATTAGTGGAGATTCATCTAAGGGATTAGAAAATGTATCACAAGTATCGATTTGAAATTTATAATTACGAAGCGGAGCAAACAAATCGGCAATAGAAGCTTTTAAAGTGATAGTATCTTTGGGAATAATTGCAAACTCGTAAGGATAAACTGGAACAACATCTCCACCGCTAATAATAAAATTAATATCTGTAGTTTCATTATTAAGTTCATTTAATTCATCTACACGATTAAAATAATCTAAAGTAACTTGAACTTTATTTAAGCCAATATCTTTTGAAGCGTCCCAAGGAATTTTTATAAGGATGCTGTCCTTAAATGTTGGTGCTAATGAAAAATTAAAATACGCTTGTGTACTTCCATTAGGGAATGTTCTGTTAGCACGAGTAAAAATACTATCCCCGGTTGCTTTTCCGATATTCGTTCTTACTATATAAATTTCAATTGAATCAGGAAATGGTTTTGTTAAATCAAAATATACATCACTATTTGTAATTTTATAATCCGGTTTTTGATGCGAATTAATAATGATTGCAGGATCACCGTGCAGTGTCATTTCATTAATTGTAGCAATAACAATAGGATCACTTATTGATGGTGTATCAAGAGAGTCTATTACATTAAGAATAGAACTGCCCACCGATTTCCCATAATTTTTTAGTGCTGTTTGTCTGTAGAATTCCGAAGAATACATATTAAGTGCATACGGAACTCCAAGTCCAACAGAAGCTAAATAACCAATCATTCCTTTATTATCCTTAATCACATAATCTTCTGATGTGGTGATTTCAGCAGAATGAATATCGCCCGAATAACAACCATTGGTAAGCATAAAAGGATAATGCCCGGGCAAAGGATTATATGAATCAATATCATCAATACTTAAATCAAAACCGGTACCTGAAGCATGTCCAAAAAATGTCATTAATGAAACACCATTGTCCATAAATTCCTGTAAAGTATCAGAAGTATTAATATCAATTGGAGCTGAACTTGTTTTTAAAAACGTTTTTACATTTCCTCCAAATAATGTATCTTCAATTGTTGCTTCGTAGCCCGACAAAAAATTTTCAAAATTTGCTTGTTCACTTGACGTTGTTCCACCACCAAAATGCAAAACCTGCTTCATCCATTCGGCAGGGGCTTGACTTTCATATTGAACAACTTTATTTAAATAATAATCTACTTCAGTAGCAGTTTTTGCAGCCAATCGTCCTGTAGGAATTCCAGGAACAAAAACGCCTCCACTTAATCCTGCTGTCAATAAATTATCACTTGAAGGATTACCAAAAGAAGGAACTAAGTCTATGAGATAGAGCGATGGATCATATTTTAATAACATCGCATGATACGACTTACCTAAAAGAAATAAATTTTGTGGAGGAGCTGTAGAAAAAGTATTCAATAAAAAATTGCTAAATCCTCTTATTGATAATGGACTTTTCACTACTCCGTATGCAAACTGATCATACAGCTGATCAATATCTGCAACAATAACATTGTGAAATCCTCCAGCGGCAGAACTTCTGTGCATTTGATAATTTAATGCAGATGACATCAATGATTTATGTGTTACGATAATATATGCTGAATCAACAGTGGTTGCAGCATAATCTATAAATTGTGCGGTTGGACTCACAGGTTGAATAGAAGAAATATTGGAGATATAACCATCAGAAGTTATATAACATTTTTTTTCTCCTAAACCGGGACTATTTGGAATAAGCACACTATCGTTTGTTCCGCTGGCACCGGCATTTATTCGTTTTGCATTTGAAAGATCGTACAAATGAACCGTTCCGGAAGAAACAAAATTTGTTAGGGGTAACAATGATTTAGATTGAACAAAATTATGAGGCACATACATTGTAAAATTTGTTTTTCCTTCCAAATTCATTGTGTGAGGATACTTCACATTTATGTAAGAAACAACAGTACGATTAGAAGTAAAACCAGTATTAATACTTGAGAATGTAAAAAGTGTATTTGGCATCGACAATGTTGAAACAGGCACTCCATAAGTAAACTTGTTCGCTTCATACCTGCTGAACAAAGTATCATTCACTAATAAATTACTATTGTATACAACTCTAAGTGTGTGATCAAGCAAGATTGCAGAACTTTTTGACGCTCCAAGAACAACCATTTTTATTTTTGCATCAGGTCCGGAAGAATAATATTGGTCGGTACTTACATTATAAGAAGCTGATCCTCCCAACGAAATAACATTTGCATCAAACCATCCTTCAGATTTTGTATAACGAGAATCTGTTCCTCCAACAGCATCCGTTTCACCTTCATAATATTCATTATGAAATTCAGATACAGCATCTTTGAAAAAATAAGCATCTGGCGAATATGCAACAAAGTTGGTATCTGTTTCAATACCCATGCGATTATTTGTTGTTAATCCATTCCAGGTTAAAAAATAAACAGCTGTATCGTTTATTAAACTATAATAAGGATTGGGGATAAAATTTGTATTTGTATATAAAAGTGAGTCGAGTGATCCATCATTTTTTTCAGCGTAAAATTCTATAAAGTCGGAGCTATTAAAAACGTTATCGCTTTCGCCTTCAACATAAATATATTGTTGTACACCTTTATTAAAAATTTGAAATCTATTTGGATTAATACCACCCACCCCGAGCGAAACACCTGCAGCTGCTAATGTTGCGGAGTCAATTCGATAAACTCCATTCTGTCCAATTTTTATTTTGTAATAAAATTGAGAATAATTAATCCACTCGTTGCCATAAGTTTGCGCCTTCACCTGAAAAGTGATAAACAAAATTAAACATACAGCGAGTAAGCGTTTAATCATTTAGGTTTTTTATTGATGTCGACTTTTATTGAAAACACGTTTGAGTACAATGCAACTGATTTATCACCAATATCCGTTAAAGCATAATCGATATAAACCGATTTAATTTTAACACCAACTCCAATGTTTGGTTGCATAGTATTTATTTTTTTTCCAACAGCATCGGTATATGTTTGATAATTTCCAATACCGGCACGTAAGAAAATGATTCCCAAATAAGAAGCTTCTAATCCCATGTGTGGATCTAAGCTGACAGCTTTGCTTTTAATAAGAACATTCCTTTTCCCATCAAATGTTGCATCCACATCTAATTCAGCAAGCAAAGAAATTTTTTCTGTGAAATCGAATTTACGGGCAGCGCCTAATAATAATTTAGGTAAAGTAATTTCCACCGAATTACTTGGAATTTCATTTCCAGTAGCTATAAAAACTGCTTTTGTTTCTTCAGATAAGTTTGTGCTCCATGCATTAAAAGTGGTTGTTACATCACGAGCCATTGCAGCAAATTTCCATTTCTTATAATCGTATTGCGCTCCTGCATCTAATCCAAAACCCCAAGCACCAGAAAAATCACCCACTTTTCTGCGAATAATTTTTGCACTTCCACCTAATCTCAATCCGGGAATTTTTAATTGCTTTGCATAAGAAACCAGGAAAGCATAATCAACAGCCGAAAAAGTAGTAATTCTATCATAGTCTACATTTCCGTTTGCATCAATTAATTCGGTTGTGTTAGGAATATCATCTACACCAAAACGCACTAAACTTATTCCTAAAACACTATTAGAATCCAATCGTGTAGCAAAAGCGCCGTAATCATATTTAGCAATACCAGCAAAGTATTCGCTATGCATCAAAGCCACTTGATGCTGGTTTTTTATTCCCAACAATCCAGCCGGATTCCAATAACCTGCCGTTACATCGTCTACAGAAGTTACATAGGAATTAGACATTCCAAGGGCTCGTGCGCCAACACCTATGCTTAAAAACTCGTTACTATATTTCGGAGCTTGAGCAAATGTTAACGATAAAAAGCCTAAAAAAGCGATTGAAGTAGTAGAAAATTTCTTATTCATAATTATCATAAAATTAAACAAATTTATGGTGCATTCCAAGACTTTTAAGAACGATTTATCACCTATTTTATTGCGACCATTCACTTATATTTCTTCATTATATTTGCGTAAACATGTATTTTGACAAAAACGAGTTTCATATACCGCAATATCAATTATTATCGCTTTGTGATGTCCTTGCTATACAGAGGCAAGTATTATAGGCGATTAAAACCCGTTTTAAGACTAATTTCAGACAAAAAAGTGACCGAAATATGCTTTGGAGATACTATTATTGCTGAGTATTGTCGCAAAAGGTCAATTGCTTGGACCGGTATAGATATTAATGAAGTTTTTGTAGCAAATGCAATAAAAAAAGGGCTTTCAGCAGAGCGAAATGATATTTTTAGCATTGCAAAACTACCCGAAGCAGATACCTGCATTATCTGTGGCTCTTTATATCATTTCAACATGAGTTTGGAAAGTTTATTTACAAAAATGTTGGACTGTGCTCCACAAATTATTATTTCGGAGCCTGTAAATAATCTATCCAACAATAAAGGAATAATTGGTAAATTGGCAAAAGCTTCGGCAAAGGTTGAAGGCAAAACACAAGCATTTAGGTATACAGAAAAAACTTTGTTGGATGCTTTAAATGAATTAAGTAAAAAGTTAAATTTTAAATATTCTGTTGTTGATCGGTTCGACAAAGACATAATTCTCCTTATTACAAAATGAAGGAAATAGAAATCAGTATTGTTATTCCTGTTTACAACAGTTCTTCTATTATTGAAGAATTGCACAAGCGTATTTCAGAAACGATGACTGTTTCGTACGAAATTATTTTTGTGAACGATTGTAGCAAAGATGATAGCTGGAAAAAAATTGTTTCTTTAAGCAAACAACATAAGCACATAACTGGGATAAATCTGAGAAAAAATAGCGGTCAGGATAATGCCTTACTTGCAGGACTCAGAATTGCACAAGGAAATTATTGTGTAATTATGGATGATGACTTACAGCATAATCCGGCTGATATAATTCAGTTATATAACGAATGTAAAAAAGGATTTGATGTTTGTTACGCTAATTTTACTTCTTTAAAACAAACAGCAGTAAAAAATATTGGCAGCAGCACAAATGGCAGAATGGCTGAGATACTAGTTTCTAAACCTAAAGGAATTTATCTATCTCCATTTAAAATAATCAACAAATCAACTATTAAAGAAATTGCAAAATTTGCAGGACCATATCCTTACATAGATGGGATTATCTTAACGATTACTGAGAATTTAAGTCAGGTTAACGTTGAACACCAAAAACGTTTTAGTGGAAAAAGCAATTATACTTTTTCAAAATCTGTTTCGGTTTTTATGAAATTGTTTACAGGATTTTCTGTGTTGCCTCTACGGTTAGCTACCATAAGTGGTTGTATTGCTACACTTGTAGGATTTGTTTTAATAGTAAAATATTTATACGACTATTTTATCGCAAAAAATTTTATTGAAGGCTGGACAACAGTTGTTGTTCTTATTATCTTTTTTGGAGGATTGATTTTAGTAACATTAGGAATAATTGGCGAATATATTGGTAGAATGTATTTAACATTAAACAATAAACCACAATACAGTATTTCTGCAATCGTAAAAAGCGATGACGAACAGTAAAATTCTTCTTCCTTTTTTTATTTTTCTTATTCTTCTAACTATTTTTAGTTTTAACATCCCATTTTTTTGGGATAGTGCTTTTTTTTCTTCACTCTCAGTAGAATTTTACAATACTGGTCTAAACGGATTTATTGCTCCGGAAAAATTTGACACTGGCGGTTTTCCTTTATATTCTATTTACTTAACTGCAATGTGGAATTGCTTTGGAAAAACACTTCTTGTTTCGCACCTTGCCATGGTTCCATTTTTATTTGGAGTGATTTATGAATTTTTCAAACTGGCCAAACGCTATTTGAATGAAAGAACAATTGCATTTGCATTGCTAATATTAATTATCCACCCTGTGTTTATTACACAATCAATATTGATGGGTTATGATATCATCATCTTATATTTCTTTTTACTTTCTTTAAATGCACTTTACAACAACAGAACTATTCTATATTCGATAGCATTGATTTTTCTTTGTTTAATAAGCATCCGTGGAATTATGTTGGCTTCTGCTTTATTTGTTTTTGATATTCTTCTAAATAAAAAAATTAATTTAAAACAGTTAGGAAGTTATATCCCTTCAATAATAGTTTTAATTATATGGGCTATTTATCACAAGCAGCAAACGGACTGGTATCTTTTTTCACCAATTAGAGAAGGCAATCACGAAAAATTTTCAGGAATAGGAATGATGTTTCGCCAATTCATTTACGTTCTTTGGAAGAACATTGATCTGGGTGGTATAGTGCTCTGGATAATTTTCCTGTTTTCCGGTTTTTATTTCTTTAGGAAAACAAAATCTTCTCAGCACAAAGAATTACTTCGTTCAGTTGTGATTTCGTTTTTTGTTTTGACAACTTTTATGATCTTAATTAAAAACCCAATTGGTCCTAAATATTTTTTAGTAGTATTTGTTTTATTGATTCTTGCAGTATGCTATTTTATTCAGCAAATAGAAAAACAAAAAGTAAGAATAACACTATTTACACTCATTACTATTTTTTTAATGGCCGGAAATTTCATCCTCTATCCTCAACGCTATGGCAATGCTTGGGATTCGTCCTTAAAAATAATTCCTTATTTCAAAATTGAAAAGGAGATGAACAAGTATGTTTTTAAAAACAATATTTCAAACCGTACTATTGGAACACAGTTTCCTCTGACAATGGATTTAAACGTTTCGCATTTGTCCGACTCAACATTTCATTATTCAGATATTGAAAAAAATAACATTAATTCCTATTCCTACTTTTTGTATAGCAATATTATCAATACAAATAGAATTGAAGAATTAGAAGAAATTAAAAAGACTTGGGTTATTCAAAAAGAAATGAAAAGTGGAATGATTGAGCTAGTCCTGTATAAAAACCCTAATCTTTAGCACGCTTTAATTTTTTAGAAAGTTTTTCTCCGTCAATACATAACATGCATATTGTAAACAAAAATGGAAGAGCTGTTACTTTGTATCTTACCATAGCTCCCACCACAGGAGTTGTTAATCCAATCAAAGCAAATTGAATAATAGCAAATAAAATACAAAACACAAACACTTCTTTTTGTAATATTATTTTCCTATCGAAAAATAAAATTGCAATTACCACCAAAAGCAATAACCATATATTTTCTATCCACGAAAATAGTTGCAAAACATTTTTAATGCTAAACAATGTTGGTTGAAAAAACACATTTACAATTGCCAATGGAATAGTCGAATAAACACTCGAAAAAGTGGGCTCCATTTTCTCTACCCCTATTACAGAATTTGCAGGCTTGATCTTATACACAATTTTATATATTGACGAATCCGATGAATTAGTCACAAATGTTGTGTCTTTCATATTGTTCAACTCCCACAACAAATAGCTACTTCCTCTTTTGATAGAATGAAGCGAATCTGGTCGTGCAACCAATGCTCCAAAATCATTATAATTAAAACAAATAAAATAATTTCGGTTTTCTAAAAATATTCCACCCTTTGCTTCACTTATTGCTTTTGCTTGTTTATCAGCAATCAATTGATAAACATTTAGGCGATTACTAGTTTTAGAAAACAAATGAACAATAACTATAACCGAAACAAAAATTAAAGAATAATAGAGGAAATATTTTGCGCCATTCATTTTAGTAAGTAACCAACTAATGAGTAGCAATAGAAATAAGGCTGCAAATATATATATCTTAACAAAAAACAAAAGTGCAAACAGGATAGTTAAGTAAACTATCATTTTTATAGTAAATGATTTTATCAATCCGAAATCGGACAAATAAACAATTAGTCCTAAACAAGAAAGCGCAATGGTTTCTTTATATATACCTGAAGTCCAGAATAAAACAGAAGGAACTAAATATAATCCTAAAATGAGAATATTTTTTTTGTCAGGAAAATACTTGTAAAATGCTTTATAAAGAGCCGTCAATCCTATGAACGAAAAAATGCAAAAGAATAGGACATGAACAAATACATTATTAAAAGAGATGAATTGAATAAAGAAATTGATATAAATTATGAGTCTAGAGTTATTGTAAAAAACATCATCGAAACTAGAATTCCACCCAAGAATTTCTCCTGAACTATTTCCTAAAAATTGATCAAAAACATTTTTACTTCCTTCAAAATATAAATAGGAGTCGGCTGGAGCATAATGATACATATATACATAATACACAATAAGTCCGAAAACAATCTTTAAAACAAACAAGCCAATTAATTGCAGTTTTGATATAGCAGGGCAATCAAAGAACTTCATTTTTAGAATTAAAAAAATGAAGAGTATGGAATATGTGAGTGGCAAAAGGATTTGCATTGGATAAAGGTATTAAAACTTTCTAAATTTGAGAGACGAAAACAATTCACATTCCACGCACTTAGTACTTCGACTCCGCTCAATCAATGTCGTTTATTAAGGGAAAATCTTTGTTAGGATCGTCATTGCGAGTCCCGCATTTTCGCGGGATGTGGCAATCTCTCACGATGAGGACTATAGCTACGATTATGGAAGAGATTGCCACATCCCGCCCAATGCTCGGGTCGCGACTCGCAAGGACGCTAAGTGTTAAAAATATTTCTTGAAACGCAATGTTTATTATTAACCTTTTTCTTAAAAAACGACATTGTCCGCTCAGTGTGACGGCTAAGTATAACAGTATGATTTATTTTAGTAATTTCGCATGGAATGAATATCAAAAAACATATCCCGAATGCGATTACTTGCGGCAACTTATTTTGTGGCTGCATAGCAATTGTTGCAGCCTTAAAAGGAAACTTGATTATGACAGCTTATTTAGTTGGAATTGCAGCAGTTTTGGACTTTTTGGATGGCTTTGCAGCCAGGTTATTAAAGGTTGGAGGTGAGATGGGAAAACAGCTAGACTCTTTAGCTGATATGGTGACTTTTGGAGTTGTACCGGGAATTGTATTATTTCAATTAATGTCTGCTTCTACTATACTGAATGGAAAACCTACGTTATTATTGGCAAATGACATTGGTTCTTATTGGTTGTTGTTGAGCTTCTTAATTACTATTTTTTCTGCGATACGTCTTGCAAAATTCAATATCGATACCCGCCAGACTAATTCATTCATTGGGGTTCCTACCCCTGCAAATACAATTCTAATTTGTTCGATTCCTTTGATCAATCATTTTCAAGCAAACGTTGGAGGATTTAATATTTTAGCTATAACGGAAAATGTTTATTTTTTGATTGTATTAACACTTATAATGTCCTACCTCCTAATCGCTGAACTCCCTTTATTTGCTTTAAAGTTCAAGAATTTTGGCTGGGCCGACAATAAAATTCGTTACTCATTTTTGATAATTTCGGTAATATTGTTAATACTATTTCAGTTCATTGCAATCCCTTTTATTATATTTTTGTACATCGTTTTATCAATCATAAATAATATGATGAATAAAACCAAGACATTAGAACATTAAAAATTAAACAATATGAAATTCAGAGCAGAAATTGATGTAATGCCATTAAAAGCATTATTAGATCCACAAGGAAAAGCAGTAACAGGAAGTATGAAAAACTTAGGTTTGCCAGAAATTGAAAATGTTAGAATTGGCAAGCATATCACATTGGAAATTGAAGCAGCTTCTAAAGATGCGGCAACAACAAAAGTAGATGAAGCCTGCAAAAAATTGTTGGCAAATCAAATCATGGAGTTTTATGAATTTGAATTGTTTGAAAACTAATAACTTCGTTTTATAAATAAAAACCCGCCTTGTGAATCTTGGCGGGTTTTTTGTTTTGACACTTCCACTCCGCTCAGTTTGACGCAATATAATGTCACCCGGAGCGGAGTCGAAGGGCAGCACGGGATGACAGTTAGCCAGAACCAACGTATCTTTGAATAATGATTACAAAAATGAAAACTCTTTTCTTTAAATCATTTCCTTTATTCGCATACTTATTGTTGTGCTCATCTGTTATCTTTTACAAAGACTACAACCTATCAGCACCTGCAAAAACCTATACGCTCCCTCCTACTTTAAACGAAATCTCTGGCATTACTATTTTAAATAATAATGAAATTGCTTGTGTTCAAGATGAGTTAGGTATAATTTATATCTACGACTTAAAAGAAGGAAAAATTTCAAAAGAATATAAAACCAATCTTATTGGCGATTATGAAGGGATTGCACTTGTTGGAAATACCATCTACCTTTTGAGAAGTGATGGCGTTTTGATAGAGTATCCCGACTATAGATCTCCTAATATGAAAATCAAAGAATATTTTTTGAATTTGCCTTCCTCGAATAACGAAGGACTTTGTTATGATATGGAAAATTATCGACTATTGATTGCTGCTAAAATTAAACCAGATAAAGAAGTTGAAAATCAAAACCTACGATACATTTATAGTTTTGATTTAAAAACAAAAACTCCAAATAATATTCCGATTATTAAGTTAAATGTTAAAGACTTAGAAACCGCAGCTCTAAAATTCAACATCCCGATTCAATATCGAACAGTTAAACAAACTGGAGAAAAAGTAGCTGTTTTTAATTTCAGACCTTCCGAAATAGCTATTCATCCAATTGATAGGAATATTTATATCTTATCATCCAACGATAAATTATTATTAATGATTAATAAATCAGGGGAAATTAAAAATCTAATAAAACTTGACCAAAAAGTATTTAACAAACCTGAAGGCTTGGCATTTTTATCGGATGGAACAATGCTAATAAGCAACGAAGCACAAAAAGGGAAGCCAACGTTAATTACTTTTAGTTACAATAAGTAAAAGATTATTTTGCGAAAGGATATGTCTCTTCATTCTTGTTCTTACTCCTCAATTCAAAATTCTTTCCTAAATACACTCTTCTTACTTGTTCATCATTTGCCAGTTCTTCCGCAGTGCCTGCCTTTAATATACTTCCTTCAAAAAGCAAATAGGCTCTATCGGTAATTTGCAATGTTTCCTGAACGTTGTGGTCGGTGATTAATATTCCGATATTTTTTTTCTTCAACTTTGCGACAATGCTTTGGATATCTTCTACAGCAATTGGGTCAACTCCAGCAAAAGGTTCGTCCAATAATATAAATTTAGGGTCAGCAGCTAAACAACGTGCAATTTCTGTTCTTCTTCTTTCGCCACCTGATAATCTATCTCCTAAATTTTTACGAATGTGTTGTAAATGAAATTCATCTAATAAACTTTCTAATTTCAAACTCTGTTCTTGCTTATTTAATTTTGTCATTTCCAAAATCGCACGAATATTATCTTCCACACTTAATTTTCTGAAAACGGATGCTTCTTGCGCCAAATAACCTATTCCAAGTTGAGCTCTTTTATACATTGGCTCATCTGTAATATCTTTATCATCCAAAAATATTTTTCCCGAATTGGGTTTAATCATTCCAACAATCATGTAAAAGGAAGTTGTTTTTCCTGCGCCGTTCGGACCAAGCAGTCCGACAATTTCGCCTTGCTTAACATTCACCGTTACATTTTTTGCAACCGTTCTGCTTTTGTATTTTTTAACTAAGTTATCTGTACGTAATATCATGGTTAAACATGTATTAAAATGTAAATTGCATAGAAGCTTTTATACTAAATGGAACCGCTTTAGGACTATCTAAATAAGACAAGCGCCAAACGGCATCCACTCTAAAAATTTTAAAAATATTTTCAATACCGGTTGTTGCTTCAAGATACGGCCCACGATTTAAAGAATACAAATGTTCGGGAAATATTAACAAATCTCTATTCCTATCGTTTACTCTTCCGATAAGGGCTTTTGCCCCTACAACCTCACGCCACTTTAACTTTCGCATCAATGGAATTCTGTTTAAGAAAAAACCATCGAAGTGATGTGATATAGTTACAGCAGCATATTCATCACTTACAAATTCGTAATAATTCATCGCGTTAAACGCATACAAGTCGAAAACATACGTTTCGTTACCACCATGTAATTCGAGCAAAGGATAAGGCAGAGGATCCCACGTTTTTCCGTACGACAAAATATAATCGAAGTAACCAATTGGATTTATACGAATACGATCATCCACATTTACTGTCAATTTTTGATAATTATAATCACTGTTAAATAAGTTTTTTATACCGATAATATATTGAGCTTGCACAATTGGGTAACGCGTGCTTAAGCTAATACGAGTAAATTCTCCATCTAAATATTTTTCGTTGTAAGCCAATCGTCCTAAGAGTCGAATTTCGGAAGTTGTAATACTTTCTTTAAATGCAGTTGTTGTGGAAGTCTTTTGATACTCATAATGAAAATTTGCTAGGGGCATCATTGTTCTGTTGTAAAAACTTAATTTGGTACTAAAACCAGAAAACCAAAAACGCTCGATATAAGCATGCACCTGTTTTACATTGGTCAAATTCCGCAATGGAGTAACTCTAAAAACAGAAGCCAGAATATTATCTGTAGTAAATCCATTTTGACTCTGTCCTAAAATTTCATTGTCGTTTTTATAATACATTCCTACCATCATGCGTGGCTTCTTGCTTATGAAAGAACGTATTCCTAAACTATATTTAAATTTTTCATCTCTTGTTCCATAAGCCACATAACCACTCAACTCATACCATTTGCTAAATTGATTGCTTGTTCTCCCTCCAAAACGAAAACGATTTCCTTCTATTTCATTTGTGCTAAACATATTGTAATATGGACCATATTCAAAATTTCCTTTTACTCTATAACCCGTTACAAAAATGGTAATCACATCAATCCATGTTCTATAAATGGGTAAGGATTGCAAAGTATCCACCATTTTATAAATCTGTTTTTCATTTTTAGATAATGTATCGTGTCGATGTTCTTCCCAATAAGCTTCCGTTTTTTTGAAAGCGTCTTCATTCACTTTCAAATTTTCTGTCATCGAATAAAAGTTGTCCGCTTGCTGCTGGTTGATTTTAAAATTGCTATAGTCAGCAGTTTTTCGACCATAAACTCCCATCATCGATTTTTTCTTTTGCTCGATTGGAAAAGGATTAAAATCAATTACTAAACGCTCCTTCTGCATCATCCAAACACTGTCGATATAGGTATAAGTTTGTACTACTGCAGTTGAATTAATAAAATTAATGTTTGCATCATCTGCAATACTCATCTCTATTTGTTTTATACCAAAAGACGTATCTGCAGCCCAAAGATTTCCTACAAAGGCTAATTCTTGTTTTCTTCTTGGCTTAAATTGAAGCTGATAACATTTATGGCCATCAATTACCATACTGTCTATCAAATAAAATTTATAAAATAACAAAGCGTTATCAGAAATAGGACTATTAAAATTTTTACCGAACACTAGAATTGTATTCTCATAAATATTTATGTTCTGATACATATCGCCCATAAATTGCGACACACTAGAATTTTCTAATCCAGTTACTTTGCTGGCTTTAATAACTTCATTTCGTGCTTTCGGGCTTCTTCTGTAATAAAAATCAGACAATGCTTCCGTCATAAAAACAGGCAAGTAGGGTTTTTCCTTTGCGTTAGTACTATCTATATTATCAAAGATGAAAGAAAATGGTTGGAGTAATTTATTATTTTTAAAATCTTCACTTAAGTTATTTAAATCAAACTCTACTTTGTTGTAGACTTCGTATTCATATGCCTCTAATTTTTCCCTATCGTTTTTATCTTTGTTCGCAATAATTTTTCTGAGAATTCGGTGTGCTGGATTTTCTCCAGGTCGAATTTCTACAGTAATCAAATCAACACCTTGAGTTAAGCCAATATTTATAATTTGCTCTTGCCCTTTTTTAATTGCACGTGTTAATTTGTTGTACCCAACATAGGATACAGAAACAGAATCGACAGGCGTTGTAGTTGAAATTGAAAAATTTCCTTCAATATCACTAGCCACACCAATACTAGTTCTAGTAAAAACAATGTTTACAAAGGGCAATGGTTCACGGGTAATTGCGTCTACAATTTTTCCACTCACTTTTGTAGTTTGTGAAAATGCAGAAAAAGTGAAACATAACATTACTGAGAGTAATGCAAAATTTAAGATTTTATGCTTGAAACTATTTTTCAATCAATTATGCTTTATTTAATTCTTCCCAAAATTCAACTGCTCTGCGAGTATGTGGAATAACGATTGTACCACCAACAATATTTGCAACAGCAAACACTTCAAAAACTTCTTCAGAACTAACATTATTTTCTTTGCACTTTTCTAGATGATACTTAATACAATCATCACACCGCAAAACCATCGAGGCTATCAAACCCAACATTTCTTTTGTCTTAACTGACAAAGCACCTTCTGCATAGGTATTTGTATCTAAATTAAATAGTCGTTTTAAAACGATATTATCAGCTGCCATGATTTTTTCATTCATTTTAGCTCGGTAATCATTAAATTCTTTTACTTGATTGCTCATTGGTTCAAGGTTCATTAGTTCATTGGTATATTCATGAAATAACAAATAGTAATAGAGTGTATTTAGTAATGACTATTTACTAATCCCTATTGGCTATTCACTTTTCGCTTTTCTATTAACTACAAAGTAAGAAACAAAGATACTCGCTTCGTACAAGAAATACAAGGGAAATGCGACCAGCAATTGCGAGGTTACATCAGGGGAAGGAGTGATTATTCCAGCAGTAATTAGAATTACTACAACCGCATGTTTGCGGTATTTTCGCATAAATTCGGGACTAAGTAAGCCAAATCGGGTTAAAAAATAGACCAGGATCGGTAATTCGAAGATAAGACCTGTACAAAGGGTAAGCGTAGTAACCGTAGATATATATGAATCCATGGTAAAGTTGTTTTCTATTCTGTCACTCACTCTGTAATTTCCTAAAAAATTAATCATTAATGGAGCAATAATAAAGTAACTGAAACAAGCACCTATAATAAAAAGCAAAGAAGCGGAACTAATAAAAAAGGTAGATGCTTTTCTTTCTTTTTCTTTTAAAGCTGGTTTTATGAAGCGCCAAACTTCCCATAAAACGTATGGCGATCCGAGAACAAGTCCTCCGATGAAAGCAATCCACATCTGAGAGGTAAACTGATCAGAAAGGCCTATACTCTGAAGATGAAAGGTCGCTTTTCCAAAACACAAATCTTCTCCCAAGTTAAGAAAATGACCCAACTTACAGAATGCGCGGTAAGTAAGAAAGTTTTCTTCCATCGGACCAAAAAGAACCTTATCAAATAAAAATTCAGGGAAACAAAAAAGAACACAAGCAATTACAATAACAACTAAAGCGGAACGGAATAAGTGTCCACGCAAAGCGTCAATATGTCCCCAAAAAGACATTTCGCCATTGTTTTTTCCTAATTTATTGAAGAGGCCGAATAGTGCCATAAATGCAGGACAAAGTTAATACTATTTAGCTAGTCTGTTTCTTATAAATCGAAAGAAAAATATGTATTTTTGAGTCATAATACCGAATAAGTATCTGTAACAGCCCTGCCCAATATTGCATTGCAGTTAATGAACTGTAACAGATACTATCTCGGCATTTACAATGCTAAGCACAAAATATCCTTTGGATTATTTTGTACTAAGCATTGGTATAAAAGGCAAAACAATCATTTTGATATGTCAAAGCAATTCAAATTTTATAGTTTAGCAGCATGTGCTCTTATCCTTTTAATCGGGGCTTATTGGAACCATTTCGAGAATCCATTTCATTTTGATGACGCTCATACTATTGTAAATAATGATGCGATCCGAAGCTTAAAAAATATTCCTTCTTTTTTTACAGATGCCAGAACGACAAGTTCATTACCTGCTAATCAGATTTATCGTCCCGGACTTACGACTTTAAATGCCATTGATTTTTGGTTAAGTGGTGAACAATATCCTGTTCCAAACACTTTTCACAAATCCATTTTCTTTACTTATATACTATTAGGTATTTTACTTTACTTTTTATTTCTGAAATTATTTAACGACAGTTTTGAAAATAAATGGAATAAATATTTTGCATTATTTGGAGCAACTTTTTTTGCAGTCCATACCGCTAATGCTGAAACTGTAAACTATATTATTTCCCGCTCCGATTCTTTCTCCACACTTATGATAGTGTTATCACTTTTAATCTATTTGTATAAACCGAACTGGAGAAAAAAGTGTATATATTTTATTCCTATCATAATCGGATTTTTTGTGAAAGAGCCTACGATAATGGTTACTCCGTTAATTTTCATTTATATTTTATTATACATCAAAGAACTTTCTATTCTGAAATGGTTTACTGCTAAAGGAATTAAAGAAGGACTTTCTGTTGCCTTATCACTAACACCACTTTTTATTTTAGTGATATTGCTTATTTACATGTCTTCCAAAATGGCATCTGACACCTTTGTTCCAGGTGGCTCATCTCGTTATGAATATATTTTATCTCAGCTATTTGTTATTGTCCACTATTTCAATAATTTTCTTTTACCACTTAATCTTTGTGCCGATACAGATTGGCTGCCCATTGCAAACATTTATGATGACCGAGTAATAATTGGTAGTTTTTTTATATTGGCATTGATTGGATTAGCTGCATATTGTTCCACAAAAAAGAGTTTATTTCCGATTACTTTTGGAATAAGTTGGTTCTTATTAGCTCTACTTCCTACTTCCGTAGTTCCATTATCAGAAGTACTTAACGACCACCGAACATTTTTTCCCTACATTGGATTGGTGATGGCTTCTGCTTGGGTGCTCGGACTAATTGCAATTCGCTTACAACAAAATATTGAAACAAAGATTCAATATAAATTTATATTTCTTTTAATTCCGGTTCTTCTACTTTGTGCACATGCTTATGGAACACGACAAAGAAATAAAGTTTGGAGTTCAGGTGAAGCATTATGGTTTGATGTTGTAACAAAAAGTCCGAATAACGGTCGTGGCTTAATGAATTATGGATTAGCAAAAATGGGCAACAAAGATTATGTTGCTGCTTTAGATTATTTTGAACGCGCA
>CAMCUO010000045.1 GCA_945879015.1 Chitinophaga pinensis
AGAGAAAAACGATAATACATTGTGAATTTTTTATGTGTGTTGTTTTTTACAACTGTTGTGCCAATTTAAATTGTTCCAACCTTAATCTTCTTACCAGGCATTAACGAATACTTTGCACCAAAATTGTTTAAGCGTTTTAGTTCTTCAACGGTGGTTTTATATTTTTGAGAAATCTTATAAAGCGAATCGCCTTTTTGTACTAAGTGATATTTGTATTTTCCCGATACACTTGTGTTGCCGTTTTTCTCGGGTGTGTTTGCCGTTTTGTTTTCTGCAACTGTTGTGCTTGTTTTTTCAACAGGTTTTTTTCCGTAAATATAAATGGTTAATTTTTTTCCTGGCTTTACCGAGGCAGAAGAAAGATTGTTCCAAGATTTAATTTCTCCAACAGTACAACCATAACGCTTTGCAATTGTGCTCAAATGCTCTCCACTTCTTACGGTGTGAATCTTCATTGTTTCTTGAGTGGCTAAAACGTCTTGACTATTAATTTTATTTAAGCCTTTGTTATAAATGCTGTCTTCGTTAGCAACAAAAATTCCCATTTTAGCAGAAGGAAGAGCAAGTGTATTTACTTCATCTGCTGAATAAGGAATCACTCTTTTTTTATAGCTCGGATTTAAATACATTAATTCATCTTCTGGAATTCCCAAAACGCTACATATTTGAGAAAAAGAAACTTGTTTTTTTACTGCAACTGTATCTACTTGTAAAAATGTTTTTTTCGGAATCGCAGTATAAATATTGTGTTCTGCCGTATGATTCATTACATAATTTACCGCAATAAAAGCAGGAACATATCCTTGGGTTTCTTTTGGTAAGAAGGGGCGAATTTCCCAATAGGTTGTTTTTCCTCCGCTTCTGCGAATAGCTTTGTTAATGTTTCCTGGGCCGCAATTGTAAGCAGCAATTACCATTTGCCAGTCGCCAAATAATCCATATAAATATTTAAAATACTCACAAGCCGCAACAGTTGATTTATAGGGATCACAGCGCTCGTCTACATAAGACGTAACTTGTAAACCATAAATTTTTCCTGTTGGATACATGAATTGCCACAAACCCATTGCTCCTGCACGGCTTTTGGCAAGAGGGTTTAAGGCCGACTCACAAATAGCAAGATTTTTTAATTCTAATGGCAAATTATATTTATCGAGCTGTTCTTCAAACATCGGAAAATAAAATTGCGAAAGCGCCATCATGCGAGAAACAAGTTCTCTTCTTCTAATGGTGTATAAATCGATATAGCCTTTTACAACAGGATTGTACTGTAAATCAAATGGAGAGGCAGCGTCTAGTTTTGCTAATCTTGACTCTAAAATTACTTCATCGTAACGCGGAACGGAGTCGTGCGGGAAATTGTATTTCGGATTTTTTGGATAGGCGATTTTGCCATAACCTAATTCGAATAAATTTAATTTGTAAAGACTGTCAAGTGCAGCCGCGATTGGGTCGTCAACAAATGTTTCGGGCGCATAGCCAACTATTGTTTGAGAGCGCAACGAGTTTGTGCCCAAAAACAAAAAAAGGAGTAAGCCAACGAAACAAATCGCTTTTTTGTATGAAAAAATAAATTTTACCACCATTACAAATATCGTGATGATTGTTTACAATAGCAAGAAAGATTATATGGATAAAGCGTTTTTGTTGACGAAAAATTGTTAAGGGGGAAGTCGCGAGGTTTCGCTCGCTATGGCGAGCAGAGCCACGCCAAAAAAATTAACAATTCTTCATCAGATAATCAGAAAAAGCAAACACATCAGCATCAGCAAAGTTTTTACCAATTACCTGGACACCAAAAGGCAAACCATTGGAGTGTTTCCCCATTGGCAATGAAATAGCAGGAAGGCCTGTTATATTTGCTTGCACAGTGAATATATCTTCCAGATACATAGCAATAGGATCAGCACTTTTTTGTCCGAATTCAAATGCTGTTCCTGGGGTGGTAGGCAAAATAATGAAATCGTATTTATCTAAAATTTCGTTTGTTTTGTTTTGAAGCAATCTGCGAACTTTTTGTCCTTTGGAATAATACGCATCATAATATCCAGAACTCAAGACAAATGTTCCCAGCATAATTCTGCGCTTTACTTCTGTCCCAAATCCTTCGGTTCGTGATTTTTTATAAGTCGATTCTAAATCGCTTGCGTTTTTACTTCTGTATCCAAAATTAATTCCATCAAAACGAGCAAGGTTAGAAGAAGCTTCTGCAGTTGTTAAAACATAATATGTTGGAACCAGATAATCCAAAAAAGGAAAATCAACCGCTTCAACAGTGTGTCCGGCAGCCTTTAATTTGCTGATGATATCGTTGATGCGTGTTTTTATTTCAGGATTTAATCCTTCGTTTTCTAAACAGTCTTTGATATAAGCAATGCGAAGTTTTGCAGGAATATTTTTTAGTTCTTTTGTAAAAGAAGGAACAGGTTTAGAAGAAGAAGTGCTATCGTATTCATCTTGCCCTGCCATTACTTCCATAATCAAAGCAGCGTCTTCAACGGTTTTTGTAATCGGACCAATTTGATCAAACGAAGAAGCATAAGCAATCGCTCCGTAACGCGATACTCTTCCGTAACTCGGTTTGTAGCCAACAACACCACAAAAAGAAGCAGGCTGACGAATAGAGCCACCTGTATCTGTTCCCAAAGCAGCAATGCACATATTTGCAGCAACAGCAGCAGCAGAGCCACCAGAAGAACCGCCAGGAACACGTTTAATATCTAATGGATTTAATACATTTCCGAACGCAGAATTTTCATTTGAACTTCCCATTGCAAACTCGTCACAGTTGCAGCGACCAATGATAATTGCGTCTTCTGCTAACAAGCGTTCAACAACCGTTGCGCTGTATAACGATTCAAATCCTTCCAAAATTTTTGATGAAGCAGAAACTTTGTGTCCTTTGTAACATAAGTTATCTTTCATCGCAATCACCATTCCCGCAAGTCTTCCTGTTGTTTTGGATTTTATTTTTTCGTCAACAAGTTTTGCTTTTTCTAAAGCAGATGTTTTGAAAAGTTCAAGAAAAATATTCAGATTTTTTTTTGCTTCAGCAGTTTCAATGTAAGAATTAACTAGAGCAACACAAGAGGTTGCGCCACTTTCTAAATCAGATTTAATTTCAGAAAAAGAGTTGTAAATTTTCACAAATCAGGAATATTATAAATACAAAATCCTCTTCTGTTAGGAAGAGGAGTAGGGTTTGTTAAAAAAAAGGATTAGTCTTTTTTATCAGAAGGAGCTGCATTTGCGTCTTCTCCTTTAGAAGCGTCTTTAAATTCTTTTACGCCTTTTCCAAGCCCCTTCATTAATTCTGGAATTTTTTTACCACCAAAAAGTAATAAAACAATTACCAAAACAATAATCATTTCTGTTGCACCTAGACCGAAAAGAAGAAATATACTATTTAACATGTTGTGTGATTTTATAATGTGCTACAAAGATAGTAAAAATCTATTATTAATTGTTCTTATACAACCAGTCTTCTGGATTTAGTTTTGTTTGCCCTTTCCACACCTCAAAGTGCATCACTGTTTTGTTGTCATCATCATCAAGCAGAACAGAACCAATGTTTTGTTTAGTTGTTACTTTGTCCCCAACAGAAACATAAACGTCTTTTAAATTGGAATAAATCGTTAAAAACTCACCATGTCGTAAAAGCACAAATTGTCCAGCGCCCGGCATACTAACAACGGCTTTTACGTCTCCAGCAAAAACAGCACGAGCCAATGCGCCACTATTTGTTGTAATATCAACACCATTATTATTGATATCAATGTCTTTCATTAATGGATGTGGATGAACACCAAAATGTTCGCTAATTACACCTTTTGCAACGGGCCAAGGCAATTTGCTTTTGTTGCTTAAAAACGAATTAGAAAGTTGTTGTGACTCGGGCGTTAACACCAATTTTGCTGGCACAGGTTTGCCTTTTCCTTTTGCATCAGCTTGTGCCTTTTCTAATTCTTTTTCTATTACACGCTGAATGGCTTGTTGTAATTTTTGTGCGTCTTTCTTCTTTTTCTCCAGATCTTTTTTGAGTTTGCTTTCTTGTTGTTGAAGCTCAGAAAAAACTTGTTCTTTCTCGGTTTTCTCAGATGTTAAATTTTGTTTTTCCGATTCTTCGCTACCCAACAAAACACGCTGATCCGATTTTTTTGATTCTAACTCTTGAACTTTTTCATTTAAATCTTTTTTTGTTTTAACAATCCTTCCTGCTTGTTTGTGACGATATTCGCTGTATTGCTGTAAATATTTTAAGCGCATATAAGCTTGCTCAAAATCGGCTGAAGCAAAAACAAACATTAAGCGACTATATGAATCTTGATTTTTGTAAGCATAATAAATCATTTTTGCATATTCTGCTTTTAGTTTGGTTAAATCTTTTTGCAAGCCATCAATAGAAGCGTTGTTCTCTTTAATCTGTTTATTTAATACTCCAATTTCGTTATTTATAGTTGCAATCAATTCTTCTCGTGCGCTAATTTTTTTGTTTAGCATCACTAATTGATTCAAGGAAAGTTTTTTATTTTTTTTAGTTTCTGCAAGCAAAAGATTGGTTTGCTCAATTTCTTTTTGAAGTTGTTTCTTCTTGTTTTCTAAATCTTTTTTGGTTTGTTTTTGGGCGAAAACAGATCCCGTACTTATCAGCACGAAACACAAAAGAAAAAGAATGGAGAACCAACTACTTTTTTTCTTTAATTGAAATTGCTTCATAGTTTTCAGGAATCTTAAAAGGGAAAGTTTGTTCTTCGTTTAAAACAACTTTACTGTATGCCAAGTCTATCTTAACGTTTTTTTGTGCCTTAATAGTATAATTCATCTTCATTGGAAACAGTTGAGTAGAGTCTTTAAGCTCATATTCGCTGTATCGTGCGTCAAAACTTCTGTCGGGACCAAACTCATAAAACAATATTCTGGCTATCTTAAACGTTTCGGGAATCATGTAAATACTTTGTGCGGGCTCTTTCAGCTCCTTTCCCTTTTCCATTACCTTACGCAGTCTTTTTTTGCGAATGGTTCCAAGCGTATATTGACAGTTATCGATTCCTGGTTTTATTTTTTCGTCTTCATCGTAAAACTCAACACTATTTCCAACCAAAAGAGATTGCAACAATTCGAAATCTAAATCGGTATTTACAATTTTGCTGATGTAGGCAAAGTCGCCAACAAAAAAAGTATTTTTAATTCGGTTTAATAATTTTACAGAATCTTTTGTGATTAAAACACGAGCTCCTTCTATTCCAAGCTTTGAAATAGACATCCATATAACACTGTCTTTTTTTATTCGAAGAGTCACCGTGAATGACGCAGAAGTGCTATCAACTTCTGCCTCTGCAGATAGCTTTGCATTCAATCGATCGAACTTAAATTCTTTTTCTTTTAAGTGGGAGGTAAGTGTTCTCGCATTTTTAAAATCTATAATACATCGACCATTGTTTAGCGTAATTTTTTTTCGGGTATTACAAGAAGAAAAAAGCAATGAGACAAATAGCAAGGCAAAAACAGCCCGAAAGATCTGTTTGGTTTCAATAAAGCCAAATGTTTGAACCAATTTATTCATACAGTTTTTTGTCAGCTATTTTTTTATCTAATAAAACAGAATTTCCGCCATGAGCTTTTGCGTCCTTCCAATATTTTGTTGCCTCATCCGTTTCGCCCAACTGAAATAAAACATCACCATAGTGCTCAAGAAGAGTGCCATTTGTTTTGCCTCCATTGTTAATTGCTTTGCCAATCCAAACTTTTGCATCATCATATTTTTTCATCTGATATAAAATCCATCCGTAGGTGTCTTGATAAGAATTATTTTCTGGTACTAGCGCATTGCATTTTTTTGACATCGCTTCTGCCTTTTCCAGATTTTTATTACGCAAGGATAAAAAATAGGAATAGTTGTTAAGCACGCCAGCATTGTTAGGATTCAGTTCCAGTGATTTGTCGTAAGCAGCGTCTGACGCGTCAGTGTTTTGTAATTGATTTTGTGCATCGCCCATGAAAGAATAAAAATCCGACAAAAAAATGTTGTCGTCAAAAACAAACTCTTTTCCTTCAGACCAAGCAGAAAGAGCGTCAGAATAGTTTTTTAATTGGTAATTTGAAATTCCATTAAAGAAATAAGGAAGCGGTTGGTTTGGAAAAAGCTCCATTGCCTCCTTGCTTTCTTTTTGCATAGAAGGGAAATCGCTAAGCTCAGATTCAATTACCAACAGTTGATTCCAGAGAGCATACTTTTCTTTGTCTAAAGAAATTGCTTTTCGATATTGGACTCTTGCCAATTCAAATTTTTTATCACGAAATAAAAAGTCACCATAAACAGCAAATGATTTTGCTTCATCAGGGTGCACTTCAACAATTATTTTACACAATTCATCTGCATCGGTTTTTAATTCGGGAAAACTTTCTGTGATGTCGTAATACGACAAAAGAATTTTCGCTTTCGTGTCGATGTCTAATTGATTGCTTTTAAAAGCAAGTTTAATTTCCTGAAAAGCCTTGTCGTTTTGTTTTAAATTTCGATAGTAATCTGCCAAAGAAAGATGAACATAAGCATTTGTGGAATCAATTTTAATAACTTCGTTATAAGCTTCAAAAGCCTTATCGCTCATTCCCTTTTCTTGATAGAGCTCCCCTAATATTCCGTAATATTTTGCATCTTTCGGAAAAGTTCTAATTAATTTCTTTGCTTCTTCAACCGCCTTTTCAAAATTATTATTTGCTTTATAAAGTTTCAATTTTTGCATGGAAGACTCTTCGGTTATACCAATTGCAGTTTCTATTTTATTGTAGGTTTTTATAGCGTCATTCGATTTGTTTAAATAGATATATAGGTTTGCCAGCTCATAATAAAAATCATAGTTGTCGGGATTGTCTTTAATTAATCGTTCGTAAACAGCAGCAACTTCATTAGGCATTTTATTTTCTTTCAAACAACCGGCATGCAATAGCTGAAACCAAACATTTTTTGGATCAAGCATGGCGGCTTTTTTGCTATAAAACAATGCTTGGTTTTTGTTGTTCTGAAACGAATAAATATTTGCTAGCTCATACATTGTTGCAGAGCTGTTTGGGTCTACTTTTAGTGCTTGAGAAAAAAGCACTTCTGCCATGTCATAGTTTCCTAAAATTCTTTCTTTGTTAGCATCTATAAAAAGGCGTTTAAATAAAATAAGGTCTTTGTCGGAAAGGCCATTGTCGGGATTTTTGCTCGAACTATCTGCCGTACTTGTTTTTGGGGTTTTACAAGAAAATGCAAGTAACAAAACAACCACAACAACAAACTTGTTATTTTTGAAAAGGAGAGAAAATAAACTTGAAGCAGAACTTGTCAAAATGTTGTTTTTATCTAATTGTGCTAAAGTCGCCAAGACTTAAATCACTTGATTTTCCTGTGTATTCCGAATAATTTCCAACCATCGAATTACTGATGTCGGCATTTTTAATTTTGCTATTCGTTTGAATGATGCTGTTTTTTACAACAGAATTTTCTACGATAGAATTGTTTCCAATGGATACATGTGGACCAACAACAGAATCAATTAATTGTACATTTTCGCCAATAAAACAAGGTTCAATAATTTTTGAGTTGTTGTTTTTGTGCGTTGCAGAAACAATCCCCGTATCTTTAATAAACTCTAAAATTCTTTGATTTGTATAAACCGTTGCATCTTTATTTCCGCAATCCAACCATTCTGTAACTTTGCCTGGAGAAAACTTTGTGCCTTTTGCTTTCATGTTTTCCAAAGCATTAGTAAGTTGATATTCTCCCTTTTCTTTAATATCGTTATCCAACAAATATTTTAATTCACGTTTTAAATAATCTCCATCATTGAAATAATAAATACCAATAATAGCTAAGTCGGAAACAAACTCCTGTGGTTTTTCTACGAAATCGGCAATTACATTGTTGGCATCAATCTTTACAACGCCAAAAGGTTTAGGGTCTTCTACTTTTTGTACCCAAATGATTCCTTCTTTTGAAGAATCCATTTTAAAATCAGCCTTAAATAAAGTATCTGCAAAAGCAACAACAACTTTTCCTGTAACACAACTTTCTGCACACATAATTGCGTGGGCTGTTCCTAGTGGAGTGTCTTGATAAAAAATACTTCCTTTTGCACCAAGACTTTCTGCTACTTTTATCAAATTGTCTTCAGCTTCTTTTCCAAAGCGGCCAACAACAAAAGCGATTTCATCCACTTTTTCGTCACACACTTTTATAATGTCTTCTACAATGCGTTGAACCATTGGTTTTCCGGCAATAGGAATAAGTGGTTTTGGAGTTGTTAATGTATGTGGGCGCATTCTCTTGCCCATTCCAGCCATCGGGATAATAATCTTCATAGTCCTCTCCCCTTTATCCCCTCTCCATTTGGAGAGGGGGAGTTGATGGGAGTGTTCAACGTTCTTAGTTTTTAAATAAAATTTTAACTCAAACCTGCTCCTCCCCATTTGGGTAGGCCGGGAGGGGCTCTACTTCTTTCCAGTACTTCCGAATCCGCCTTCGCCTCTTGTGCTTTCTTCTAACACCTGAACCTCTTGCCATTCGGCTTGTTCGTGTTTTGCTATTACCATTTGTGCAACACGTTCGCCATCGTTTATTGTAAAGTCTTCTTTCGAAAGATTCACCAAAATAACTTTTATCTCTCCTCTGTAGTCCGCGTCAATTGTGCCAGGAGAGTTTAAAACCGTTAATCCGTTTTTAAATGCTAAGCCGCTACGTGGACGAATTTGTGCTTCGTATCCAACAGGCAGTTCAATAAAAAGTCCGGTTGCAACAAGCGTTCTTTCTAGCGATTTCAAAACAATCGGTTCCGAAATATTCGCTCGTAAATCCATCCCTGCAGCCGCTCCGGTTGCATAGCTTGGTAATTCGTGCTTTGATTTATTTATTACTTTAATTTTCATGCTAGTTTTCTAAAATTATCCTTCTCCATTTTCCATACAAACAAAACATAGCCAATAAGCACGATGTTGTTTATAAGAAGATTTATTGCCGAAGATTCTGTTTGAACCAAAAGGGCAATAAAGTACAAAGTTAATGATAAACCCAAGTAAGCAAAGATTCGTTTGATGTCATAATCAACAGGATAATGTTTATTACCTAAAAAGTAAGAAGCCACCATCATACTTGCATAACAAATGAGTGTGGCCCAAGCGGAGCCCATATATCCAATGCGGGGAATCCAGTAAAAATTTAAGGTTATTGTAATGATCGCACCAAAAATGGTGAGCAAAGCACCATAACCTGTTTGTCCCGTTAGCTTATACCAAATCGATTGATTAATAAAAACGCCTAAAAACAAATTCGCCAAAAGCAAAATCGGAACAACGCCCATTCCTTCTCTAAAATCTTCTCCAACAAAATATTGTATCCACGACATGTTCATGGTTGTTCCTAAAAAAATTACCGCACAAATTATCACGAAATATTTCATTATGACAGCATTTGTTTTTTTAGAATCTATGTCTTTCGACTGACTAAAAAAGAAGGGCTCTGCAGCAAACCGAAAAGTTTGAATAAAAATAGTCATGATGATTGAAACCTTGTAACAAGCACCATAGATACCTGTTTGCGACATTGCTTCATTTTCTGGAAGGAGGTATGTGAGTAAAACACGATCTAATGTTTCGTTTATCATTCCCGCCATACCAGCAATTAACAAAGGAAGTGCATATAGCATCATTCGTTTCCAAAGTGGCGAATCAAAAACATATCGCATACGAAAAATTTCAGGCGAAAGAAGAAGAAGCGTCACCAATGTTGCAATTAAGTTGGAAATAAAAATATAGCCAACTCCAATTTCAGGATTATAAACAGCCTCTACAAAACCTTTGTATGCCGACTCTTCTGCTTCGTAAACAGGTTTGCAAAACAAAATAAAAAAAACATTGAGTCCGATATAGGTTGCGATATTAATAACCTTAACAATCGCGAATCGTTTTGCTTTTCCTTGTTCGCGGAGCTTTGCAAAAGGAATGCTTGTGAGTGCATCGGTTGCAATAATGATGGCAAACCAAATTACATATTCTGGGTGGCCGGTAAATTTTATACTTTCGGAAATAGAATTAGAAAAGGCACTTGCGAGAATAATAAATAAAACGCTGGTGGTGAAAACAGAAATTAATGCAGTAGTATAAACTTTTTGTTTATCATCTTCGGATTGTGAAAACTTAAATAGTGCGGTTTCCATTCCATAAGTTAAAAACACTAATAAAAAAGAAACATAAGCGTATGCAGATGTAACAACACCAAATTCTTCGGTAGAAAAATTATAAGTAAAAAGTGGTGTTAAAAGGTAATTCAATAATCGCCCCACAATAGTAGGCAAGCCATAGATGGCTGTTTGTGACGCGAGTTTTTTTAAAGGACTCAATTTATTTTCCAGTAAAATTAGCTTTACGCTTTTCTAAAAATGCAGATGTGCCTTCTTTAAAATCTTCCGTTGCAAAACATTTTCCGAATTCATTTATTTCTGCATTAAATCCATCTACTCCATTTTCGAAATATGCATTTACGCTATTAATAACACCTGTAATCGCTTTTGGTGATTTTGTTTTTATTTTTTCGATTATTTCAGAACATTTTGCCATAAGTTGATCTGGCGGAACAACATAATTTACTAAGCCTAAATTTAAAGCCTGCTCTGCATTTATCATATCTCCTGTCATGTGTAATTCCAATGCTTTTGTTTTTCCAACATACTGAATCAATCGCTGTGTTCCACCATATCCAGCAATCAAACCAAGATTTACTTCCGGTTGACCGAATTTTGCATTATCACTTGCAATGCGAAGATGACAAGCCATTGATAATTCGCAGCCACCGCCTAAAGCAAATCCGTTTACCGCAGCAACAACGGGCTTCGAACAATTTTCAATTTGTTTAAAAACACCTTGTCCGGCTTTTGCTAACGCTTTTCCTTGTTCTATTGAAAGCCCTACAAATTCAGCAATATCAGCACCAGCAACAAAAGATTTTGGTCCCGCTCCAGTAATAATAATAGCTTTCACATCAGGGTTCGACTCTCCGTTTTTTACAGCAATCCCAATTTCCTCAACTGTTTTTTTGTTTAGTGCGTTTAATTTATCCGGACGATTAATGGTAATCGTAAGAATACTATTTTCTACTGCTATTAAAAGGTTCTCGAATGTCATAAGGGCAGGATTAAAAATTTCTGTGTTCTTTAACATAATTTGTGATGTACTCAATGATTTCTTTTGTGTCTGTCCCTGGAGGGAAAAGCTTTCCAACGCCCAACGTATTTAAGTTTTGAATGTCTTTATCAGGAATAATTCCACCACCAGTTAACAACACATCTGTCATGCCTTTTTCTTTCATTAAAGTCATTATTTTAGGAAAAACGGTATTGTGCGCTCCCGACAAAATGCTTACTCCAATTGCATCCACATCTTCTTGTAAAGCAGCATTTACAACCATTTCTGGTGTTTGACGTAGACCAGTATATATCACTTCCATTCCTGCATCGCGCAAAAACGAAGCAATTACCTTCGCTCCTCGATCATGTCCATCAAGTCCAACTTTGGCCACTAAAACACGTATTGGTCTGTTCATAATAACAATAATTATAGGATACGAATATACAAAATGTATTGCTTGGAAAACGAGAAGTAAATTGGAAAAAATGAAAAACAGGAAAGAGGCTTATTCCTCTATATAACAAGGCAATGAAACATAAAAGGTTGTTCCAGATCCTGTTTTTGTTTCAAACCAAATTCTTCCGTTGATGCTTTCAATAATGTTTTTCACCATTGCTAAGCCTAAACCCATTCCGCCTGTTTTGGTCGTAAAATTTGGAACAAATATTTTATCTAATACATCATCATTAATTCCATTTCCATTATCAGAAACAGAAATTAGAAATTCTTGTTTTTCCTGACTAAGCAACACAATAATTTTTCCTTTTCGTTCTTCAGGAATTGCCTGAGCAGCGTTTTTGATAAGATTATTGAAAACGCGTAAAAACTGTTCTTTGTCGGCATTTACAAAAGCATCAGCATCTATTTTCGTTTCAAAAACAATTTCTACGTTTTCCGAATCATTAAAAAGAGCAATCGTGTTTGCAACAATTTCTTTGATGTTTATTTTTTCCAAATTTGCTTTTGGCATTTTTGCAAAGTTGGAAAACTCTGTAGCAATGTTAGATAACGTTTCAATTTGTTCGATGATTGTTTTTGTTAGTCGCTCCATCTTTTCATCCATATCTGGCCCATCATCTTTCCAGGTCCGTTGTAAGTGCTGCACACTTAATTTCATGGGCGTTAACGGATTTTTAATTTCGTGAGCAACCTGTTTAGCCATTTCTCTCCATGCGCTTTCTCGCTCCGATTTTGCTAGCAAGTCAGCACTTTTAGAAAGCTCTGCAATCATTCTGTTGTACTCACTTACTAAATTTCCTATCTCATCATTTTCTTTCCATTCAATTGGTTCGTTAGTTGTTCCTAGTTTAATTTTACTCAACTTATCTTGAATTAATTTTAATGGCTTTGTTACATAATTAGAGATAAAAATGGCCGTTACAATCGACAAAGCAAAAAGCAAAACATAAATGTTTATCAAGGCAACCAAGAACCCAGAAATCTCTTTTTCCAATTCGCTTTGCTTTGCAAAATATGGAAGATTAAGATAAGCCAACAGTTTTCCATCTTTGTTTTTAAATGGAATGTATGCCGACAAATATTCTAATTTCCCAATTCGTTCATCGTGAATAAACTCAGATTTACCTAAAAGTGCAATTTGCAAAAATGCTTCAGGGTTCATTTTTTTGGAAGTTAAGCCTTCGTCAAAAACTTTTGAACGCGAAGAGGCGTAAAGGTTTCCTTCCACATCATAAAAGTTGATGTCAGTAAAAAACACAGAAGAAGATTTCTTTAAAATAAAAGAAACGTATTCGGTTAATCCTTTGTTTAAAACCGTTTCTGTAGACAATTTGCTTTCTACATCTATTAAAACAGAATGAATTTTCTCGCTGATGTTTTCTTTATTCTTTACTTCAAATTGTTGTTTGATATAATAGATAGTTCCACCCCCAAACAAAGCAAGTGAGACAAGAACAATTAATACTAACAAAATTTGTATGCGATATTTGAAACTAAAGTTTTCCAATAATCGTCCCGATGAAACTTGTCGGAAAAACAAAATGGATAATAACAGCAAACTAAAAAAGGCAAACAAATAAGAGAAGGTTGTTACTTTGCCAACCAACCCATCGTTTCTTTTGCTAAGAACAACAAGCGTTTCGGGGCTCGGGCGATATAACAAATGATTGAAGCCATCTTTGTTTTGAAAAACAAATTCATCTGCAGAAATTTTAAAATCAAATGAAGTTAAGTGGTAAGTATATTTTCCATATTGATTTAATAATTGATTGTGTCTGTATTTGGCGTATGAATAATTACTTAGTTCTTGCGACAAACCAATGTTTCTATCCAGCAATAATTCTGGAAAACCAACTTCATCAGAAATAAATTTCGCATCTAGTTCAACATACATGGTTCCATATTTCGCACTTGAACCAGCAGATTTATATAAAGGAAGTTTTGCCAAATAACTTATTTTGCCAGAGGAATTATTAATGAAATGAAACCCTTCACAAGAAGTTTCTTGTCCGCGTTTTTCAATCAGCTCATCAAAATAAAAGTTGTTATCAAATACGGGATTTTGTGATTTAATAATTGGTGCGCAGGCGCTATCGAAAAGTGCAACATGCACATCGTATTTTTCCCAGTAACCGCTGAAATATTGCTGTTTTATTCTTTTTTCAAAAGCTTCTGGTTGTTTTTCTGCTCCATTTATTAAAGATAAAAGAACGGTATCTCCCTGAAGTTTTTTGTCCACATCTTTAAACAAAAGCTCCGCAACGGGGTCTTGTTCGGCCGCTAACTTTTCAGCATAAATTTTTCTGCTTTCAACCTCTTTTATTCCGGAGTGTTTGATAAAAATATGAACGGAGTATAATGAGAAAATAAAAACCAAAAAGATAATGCTTGAAAAAGGGTAAACAATTTGCTTTCGTTTTATTAATGCAATAGACAACACAAGCAAAATGGGCCAGAAAATTACAATTAAATCAAGTGTTCCTAAGAGATGAGAAATTAGGGTGTGCACACTTGACGAAATAACAAAAAAAAGCAGGTAGTGTTTGTTATCTAGTTTCAGCTGCTTTAAAACAGAAACAAGCTTATCGGCAAATAAAAAATAAACAAAAAGCAAAAGACCGATAATTATTATTCCTACATAACTATATTGATTAAGAGAAAAAAGATTGTTTATTCCAAAAGGGATATTGGAGTTTTTAATTAAGCCAATAAATAAACTGTTGATAAGCCATGAAAACCAAAAGAAAGCAAGGAAAAACAAAAAGGACAATATGATTTTGTTTAGTTTTTGCAATCTATTTACAAGCGCATCGAACTCACAATCGCTGAAAAAAACATAGGTTAGGTAAAACAATAAAATAACGTTTAGCAATAAATCTCCAAGCGATGTTAACCAAATAGAGTTCGCGTTTGCAAAGATGGTTGGACTAAATAAGTCAAAGGAGTAAAAGCTTTCCGGGAGAGCAAAGATGATAGAAAAGTATCTTATAGCAACAACCAAAACTAAAAAAGTAATTGTAGAATAATTTTTTCCTTGCTTCAACAAAAAATCAGCACAAAAAACTTTTAGAAATGCAATCAGAAAAAGAAAACCTAAAAGGCTCAGCAGGACGGAAAAATATGAAACAAATGAAATAGAATTGTTGGCAGGGTTAAACTCAAGAGAAAATAAATAATCTCCATTATAATTTCTAACATCGTTGCTTGCATTCGGATTATCGGTAATTAATTTTGTTTCGGCAGGAACTGCAAAATCTTTTTGAAACTCATTTACCAGATATTTATTTTGATAAGGGTATTCGTTTTTTACGAGAACTAAGCCAACAATTGCTTTTGTAGTAGTTGCATTTGTATGTGGTCGCACAACCTCAAACCATCCATTGTGCAGCTTCGCCATTTTTTGATCCAGACAAACTTCTTTCACCCAATTTTCAACAGCAATTGAATTATCGCTCCAAAATTTTAATGTGTCGTTTTCATAAATGAGCAACGCAACTCCTTCGTCTTTCATTAAATCGCCATAATAAGCTGGGTTTTTGGCAAAAAGATCGCTGTAGCTTTCCGATTGTGCTCGCTTAGCAAGGGCAAGCATTTCTTCGTTTAAGCGTTTTTCTTTTTGATGTAATACGCTTTCAAATCCAGCTATTGTGGGAGCCGCACCGCCAGAGAAGGTGTAATATAAAAACGCCCCTGCTGCAAAAAAAACAAATGCAAAAAGAAAGACAGAATATTTATTTTTGAAAAACCTTACCAAGAAAATTATTTTTAATACATTTAGAGTTCAAGAACAAGTGTTATGCCAATGTTAAATGACAATTAGTCCAAAGACTATTGGCATTTTTACATTGGCTAATGCCGATGCTATTTATGTTTAGACCAATGAGGTGTAAACGAAATTGGACTATTACATAAATATTTTCGTTATTATCAGTTAAAACAAAGGTGCGAATAAAATAAATAAACAAGGCATATTCAGTCGCAGAAATTGTACCATAGAGCATGAGTCGTCAAAAAGCTAAAAAAGAAACACATTCATTGCCGCTTGAGAAATCAGGAACGAACACCCTCAGTGATTTTAAAATGCAAGCGCTTATTCTTGTTTTTATTGGTTTTGTCTTTTATGCAAATTCTTTTTGGAATGAATATGCGTTGGACGATGGAATAGTAATTCAAAAAAATGATCACGTTCAGGATGGCTTTCGAGGGATTCCTAAAATATTAAGTACAGATGCTTACGAAAGTTTTTATCGACAAATGGGAGCAAAACAGCAGCTCTCCGGAGGACGATATCGTCCTCTTTCTGTTGTCACCTTTGCTGTTGAGCAACAAATATTTGGAAGCAATGCAGAAGTGAAGCCACTTGATGATGTTGCGTTTGTTCGACATTTTATGAATGTAATTTATTATCTATTATCTATTGTTTTCCTTTTTTATTTGTTAAGAAATTATATTTTTAAAGAAAATCACCTTGTCGCTTTTGTAGCATGTCTCATTTTTTTAATCCATCCGATGCACACTGAAGTGGTAGCAAACGTAAAAAGTCGGGATGAAATTTTGTCTTTTTTGTTTATTGTCCTCACCTTTATTTCAGTGTTTAAATATCGCGAAAGCAAGAGTGTCTCAAAACTTTTATTGGGATTGCTTTTTTATTTTTTAGCGCTTTTATCAAAAGAATACGCAATCACCTTGATCGTTTTAATTCCAATGCTGTTGTTTATTGTTTTAAAAGAATCGTTTTTAAAATCAATCCTGGTAGCGCTTCCTTTCCTTGCTGTAGCGGG
Organism: Chitinophaga pinensis; assembly: GCA_945879015.1. Classification (GTDB taxonomy): domain Bacteria; phylum Bacteroidota; class Bacteroidia; order 2-12-FULL-35-15; family 2-12-FULL-35-15; genus 2-12-FULL-35-15. Next base: position 16,401 of record CAMCUO010000045.1, read on the forward strand.
TATTTATTTGCTAATTCGTTTTAATATTGTTGGAGCCGGAGCAAAATTTGAGAATCCAGATGTGCTAAATAATCCTTATTTGTATGCAACAAAACCAGAAAAATTAGCAACAAAAATTGAAGTGCTTTTGAGGTATATCAAACTTCTTTTTTACCCAACACCGCTTTCTAGCGACTACTCTTATAATACAATTCCTTTTGCAAACTTTGGCAGCAGTGCTGTTTGGGCCTCTATTGCCATTCATGTTTCATTGTTTGTTGCGGCTGTAATTTTATTTTTTAAACGAAACATTTTATCCTTCGCCATTACATTTTATTTATTGCACTTGTTTTTAATTTCAAATCTTATTTTCAATGTTGGGGCAACAATGGGCGAGCGAATGGTTTACCATTCTTCTTTTGGTTTTGCTATTGCCATTGCGGTTTTTATTGGTTGGATATTACAAAAAATTTCTTCGGAACAAACAAAAAAAATTGTTGCTGTATCTTTAGGATGTATTGTGGTTATATGGTGTGGAGCAAAAACAATTAACAGAAATGCTGAATGGAAAAACGACCAAACACTATTTATTGCGGACGCTCAAGTTGTGCCAAACAGTGCCTTGGTAAATGGAAATGCAGGAAAGGCATATATCGACCTTTCTGAAAAACCAGAAAATAAAGCACAAGAAAAAGAATTGATAAACAAAGGAATTTATCACCTAAAGCGTTCGGTGAGTATCCACGATAAATATGTAAATGGCTATTTAAATATAGGAGTAGCTTATTTTAAATTAAAAGATTACGATAAAGCAAAAGAAAATTGGGATAAGGCAAAGAAAAATTATCCAAACAATCCATTTATTAAAAGAAACATGGATTTGCTTGGAGCAACATTTTTTAATGAAGGAATGACTGTCGGTTCAAAAAACATTCCCGAAGCAATTGTTTGGCTTGAAAAGGCAGTAAGCATAGATTCAACGAATGTGGAGTATTGGTACAATTTAGGCGGAGCTTGTTTCACTAACAAAGACTTTGGTAAAGCGCGTATTGCTTGGACAACAACATTAAGCTTAAAGCCCGACCATGCACAAGCTCAACAGGGCATATCGGCATTGCCACCCCAATAGTTTGAAAAACGATTTTTTTTCTTATTTTTGATAATAACAATTTGTATAGAAACAAAAACTACTCTTTAACAATGTCATTTACAGGTAAAAAATATTTTCTTTCCGTTTTTTTGTGCCTGTGCGTTTCTTTTGGTTATGCTCAAAAGAAGAGGATCAACGATTCTCAAAGCGCCATAAAATTTACTGAGAACAAAAATCAGTGGGATAAAAAAGTGGTTTATCGCGCACAACTGGATGGCGGTGTTTTGTTTCTCGAAAAAAACGCTTTTACCTATAATTTTTATGATAAAGAAACGCTCCGTAACAATCACATGGGGAAAAACAAAAGACCTTCAGGAAGCCCCGTTCGATCGCATGCTTTCCGAATGACCTTTTTAAATGCTATAAAGACGGTGGAAACATCTTCTAATCAAGTTACTCATGATTACTGCAATTTTTATCTTGGAAAAGACAGAAAAAAATGGGTGGGAGGAGCAAAAAATTACCGTGAAGTAAATTACAAAAATCTTTATTCGGGAATAGATCTGCAGGTTCTTGGAATGGAGAACAGTTTGAAATATAATTTGTTTGTTGCGCCAATGGCTGATGCGGACAATATTTCACTTTTGTATGAAGGGCTTGATAACATTACACTTGAAAAAGGAGCCTTGCTTTTAAAAACAAGTGTGAATGAAATGACCGAACAACACCCTTATGCATTTCAGTGGATTAGTGGAAAGCGTTTAGAAGTGCCTTGCGAATTTGTGTTAAATAATAATAAAGTTAGTTTTCATTTTCCACGTGGATATGATAAAGGATATGAATTGGTGATTGACCCGATTTTGGTTTTTGCTTGTTCTTCTGGCTCAACCGCAGATAACTTTGGGATGACAGCGACCTACGATGCAGAAGGAAATTTATATTCTGGAGGAACTTGTTTTGATATTGGATTCCCAACAACGCTTGGAGCTTACGATGTTACATTTAATGGTGCAACATCTTACGGAAGAACGGATGTTGTTGTAACCAAATACGATTCATCGGGAACATTTTTACAATATTCAACATATATTGGTGGAGCAGCAAGTACAGAAATTGTTACCAGTTTAGTGGTTGATGGTTCAAACGAATTGCTTTTATACGGAGCAACGGGATCTTCTGATTTCCCAGTAACTCCAACAGCGTATGATACAACATTTAATGGAGGAATCCTTTTGCGATTTGTGTATAACGGAAGTTATTTTGATAACGGGACAGATATTTATGTAGCGAAATTTAATTCAACAGGAACCTCGCTTTTAGCATCTACTTTCATTGGTGGCAGCTTAAATGATGGAGTGAACGTAAACAACGACAGTGTACTCTTTTCTTCTGGTCCTCCGCCGGTTTATGAATTTCCTTCGGATTCTTTACAATACAATTATGGAGATCAGTTCAGAGGAGAAATCAATGTTGATCAATATGGAAATGCTTATATCGCAAGCTCTACACGCTCGGGAGATTTTCCAACAGTAAGCGCATTTGATAATACGTTGGGTGGCAAACAAGATGCTGTTGCTTTTAAATTCAACAGCACGCTCTCAACATTGCTCTGGAGCACCTTTTTAGGGGGAAGCGACAATGATGCTGGGTATGCACTATCTATAGATGATTCAACAAACGTTTATATTACAGGCGGAACCCGAAGCAATAATTTTCCCACAACAGCAGGTGTTCTGCAGCCAACTTATGGTGCAGGGAAAGCAGACGGCTATATAACAAAAATAAAAAAAGATGGCACCGCAATTTTATCTTCTACTTATTGGGGTACGGGCTCATACGACCAATGTTATTTTGTGCAGTTAGATAAAGACAACGATGTTTATGTTGTTGGACAAACAGAAGGCGCAATGCCAGTAACGGGTGGGGTGTATGTAAATCCGGGCAGCGGACAGTTCATCACAAAAATGAATGAGGCGCTCAACACACTTGTTTTTTCAACCGTTTTTGGTAACGGAGGCGGAATTCCAAATATTTCTCCATCTGCCTTTTTGGTGGATTATTGTGAAAACATTTATGTATCAGGGTGGGGCGGAAAAATTGTTCCACCGATCACAAGTACAACAGGAATGCCTGTTACGTTTGATGCGATACAGCCTACAACGGATGGACACAATTTTTATCTGATGGTGCTTTCTACTAATGCTGCATCTTTATTGTATGCAACTTATTTTGGCGGTGCAAGCAGCTGGGAGCATGTGGATGGAGGAACTAGTCGCTTCGATAAAAAAGGAATTATCTATCAATCGGTGTGTGCCGGTTGCGGAGGTAATGATGACTTTCCTGTAACTCCGGGTTCATGGCCTTATACAAGTCCTATCTACACGCCATATACACCAGGTGTTCCTTCAACAGGAATTAATATGAATTCGAATTGCAACAACGGAACTTTTAAATTCGATTTTCAGGTTGCGATTGCTGATGCAAATTTTACTTTGGATTATTTAGATGGTTGTGCTCCTTTAACTGTACAGTTCGACAATCAAAGCTCTGCAGGCTCATCTTATCTGTGGAATTTTGGAGGCGGAGACACGACTTCAACAGATCTGAATCCAATCAGAACTTATCCAACTCCGGGAACATATCTTGTTGAACTTTATGTGAACGATCCTGCAAGTTGTAATTTGCTGGATACCGCATATCAATATGTAACAATCTATCCGCCAATCACATCCGATTTCGATTTTACTTCTGTGCCCTGTACAAATCAGGTTTCGTTTACCGATTCGTCTGCAGTCGGCCCTGTTTCTTGGCAATGGAATTTTGACGATGGAGATTCATCCAATGTTCAAAATCCAACACACATTTATGATTCAATAGGGACATACGTTGTTACTTTGATCGCCACCAATAGCAATGGTTGTAAAGACACAACGGATGTTACCGTTAATTTTGTCGGAGCCGTTCCTGTTACAATAAGTCAGAATGTTTCTATTTGCGAAGGGAATTCTGCACAACTTTTTGCAACAGGAGGGTTTGCTTATCTCTGGTCACCATCAGCAGGTTTAAGCGGAACCACTATCTTTAATCCAATGGCAAGTCCAGATTCCACTACTACGTATACGGTCGCCATATCAACGGTAAATGGCTTAGGCGATACTTGTGTTCAGATTTTGTCAACAACTGTTTTTGTGTCAGACCCAACAACGTTCTTACTTTCAGCAACGGCCGATGACGACACGCTGAGTTTTGGAGAAACAACAATTATTCATGCGATAACAGATACAACACTTACTATTATTTGGAGCCCAGCATCAAGTCTTAGCGACCCAACGTCATTTAATCCAACAGCTTCGCCAACACAAACAACAACCTATACTGTAACAATAATTGATTCCCTCGGTTGTCCGAAAACAACAACAGTAACTATTTACGTTGTTTCAATGCAATGTGATCCTGCGGATGTGTTTGTGCCGAATACGTTTACTCCGAATGCGGATGGACAAAACGATATTTTATATGTGAGGGGAAACATGATCACCGAAATGTATTTTGCTATTTACAACCGTTGGGGAGAGTTGGTGTTTGAAACAACAAAACAAAGTGTTGGTTGGGATGGAACTTACAAAGGTATGAAAGCCGATCCGGCAGTATTTGCATGGTATTTAAGAGCGAAATGTTATAACGGAGACGAGCTGAAAAAACAAGGGAACACAACGATAATTCGTTAAGAGATAAATGAAAAAAAATAAAATCATATTGTTTTTATTTGTTTTTAGCTTGAGCATTGCTCAGGCTCAAGACATTCATTATTCTCAATTTAATGCATCTCCACAAAATTTAAGTCCTTCTCAGACAGGCTTATTTGATGGCGATTGGCGCTTTGCCGGAAATTATAGAAGTCAATGGTCGGTGATTCCTGTTCCTTATAGAACATTTTCTATTGCAGCAGAAACACGATTAAAAACAAAATTAGAAAAAGATGTTCCTGCGGTTGGGATACTAGTGAACTCAGACCAGTCAGGAGATTCAAAATTTTCTACAACTCAAATTTTTCTTTCGGGAGCTTATATTAAAAGGTTAAATAAAGACTCAACACATTTTGTTTCTCTTGGTATTCAACCTGGAGTAACTACAAAAAGTTTTGATTTAGCAGCACTTACATTCGACAATCAATACGATGGCGATGCTTATAATCCAGCACTGGCTAGCGGTGAAAATTTTTCAAAAACAAGAATTACTTATTTAGATTTAGGCGCAGGGCTTGGATATCTGTGGAGAAAAAATCATCGCACATTAGTAAACATTGGAGTGTCTGCGCTTCATTTAAATCGTCCGAAACAATCGTTTTTTAATAACGATGATATTCGTTTAGATATAAAAACATGTGTGAGCGGAATTGCAGAATTTCCCGTTGCAGCTAAGCTAGATATTTTACCAAGTGTGATGTATCAGCGACAAGGGAAATTTCAGGAAACCGTTGTAGGAGTATTTGGTAAATATCATTTGAAACCAATAAACGGAATGACAACGGCTGTTTCGCTAGGCGGATTTTATCGAATGAAAGATGCTTTTATTCTAGTTGCAAACATGGACTACAAAAACTTTAATGTTGGAGTAAGCTATGATGTAAATACTTCAAAGTTAATTGAAGCAACAAATCGTAGAGGTGGATTTGAAATTTCTGTGATTTATATTTTCAAAAAAGTTGCACCGTTTATTGCTAAAAAACGTGTTTGTCCAATTTATATGTAGTTTATGATTTTTGAGAAGAAAGAAAAAACAAACCTTTTTGTGAAGACAAGAATTCTATTTATTCTTACTTCTTGCTTCTTGTTTCTTGCTTCTCCCATTTTCTCTCAAAAAACAAAAATGTTGCTGGCAGATGGCGACAAAGCGTTTGCAGAAAAAGATTTTTTTTCCGCAGCAGGATATTATAACAAAGCAATTCTCCAAGACTCCAGCGATATTGTTGTTCAATATAAATATGCAGATGCTAGCCGACTAAATTACGATTACGATATTGCCGAACACTGGTATACAAAAGTTTTTAAAAAAGATGCACAAGGAAAATTTTATCCAGAGTGTTCTTTTTGGTTGGCCACTCTTAAAAAAAGCAAAGGCAACTATAAGGATGCAAAAAAAATGTTTGATAAATATGCCAAGAAAAACAAAAAGAAGAAAGATAATTATTTTGTAAAAAAAGCCACACAAGAAATTGCAGCGTGTGATTTTGCACAATTATTAATGGCTAGTCCAGACAAAACAGTCAGCATTTTGCATTTGGATAGCACAGTAAATAGTAAGGTTTCAGAGTACGCGCCTATTCAGGTAGACAGTCTTTTATATTTTTCTTCCTTGCGCGATGGAAAAGATCGCGACAAAAAAAACAGCGTTAACTACAATAAAATTTATACTGCTATTCAAGACGATTCAGTTAAATGGCAAAAAGCAGTTGAGTTAGATACGCTCTTTAATCGCAATGTTATTCACAACGCCAACACCGCTTTTAATGCTGATTTTAGGAAAGTTTTTATCACCCGATGTGTTCCAAAAAACGCCATGGAATTTAATTGTGATATTTATTCAACAGAATATAAAAACGGACACTGGGGTCCTTTACAAAAATTGCCAGCTGAAATTAATTCGAAAGGCGCAACAAATACACAACCAGCAATAGGTTTTTTAGGCGAAGAAGAGGTGTTGTTTTATGCTTCTGACAGAAGCGGAGGACAAGGTAAAATGGATATCTGGTATAGTAAGGTCAATAAAGACGGAAGCTATGGGAAAGCAGTAAATGCAGGAAAAAAAGTAAACTCTATTGACGATGAAATTACCCCTTACTATTGCAAGCCTTGTCAGGAATTATTTTTTAGTTCTAATTGGCACAAAGGTTTGGGAGGTTTTGATATTTTTAAAAGCGAATATAAAGGTGCTGAATTAGGAGAACCCAAAAATCTCGGATTGCCTTTTAATAGCAATCTTAACGACATTTATTTTTCTATTAATTCTAAAAGAACAGAAGCATTTATTTCATCCAATCGTATAGGTTCTTTCTTTGAAGAAAAAGAAAGTTGTTGCAACGATATTTATATGATTAAGCTTCCAAAAATTGATGAACCGCCTAAAAAGGTGGATAGCACACAGGTTTTTGTTACCCAAATGAAATTGTTGGTTCCGCTTACATTGTATTTTCATAACGATGAGCCGGATAAAAAAACATTGGCTATCACTACTCCAAAAAACTATAAAAAAACGTATGAAGACTATTCTGTCATGCGCGAGCTGTACAAAAAAGAATATTCAAAAGGAGCTAAAGATGCGGACTTAGAAAGAGCAATTGGAGATATTGATAATTTGTTTGACGACTCGGTAGATGCAGGAATGCAAGATTTAGAAAAATTCGCACAACTCTTAAAAAAAGTATTAGTAGATAAAGAAAAAGTGACCATTACAATGAAAGGGTTTTGTAGTCCTTTAGCATCTACTGATTATAACGTGAACCTTGCAAAACGAAGAATATCAAGTCTTAGAAATTATTTTACAGAATATGAGAATGGCATTTTTGTAAAGTATATTGACAATAAAAATCTTGGGGAAGGAAGCATTACCTTTTTTGATGAAGATATTGGGGAATTAAAAGCTCGTCCAAATGTGAGCGATGATTATTACGACACAAAGAACTCCATCTACAATCCTGTAGCTGCTTTAGAGCGGAAAATACAGATTATTGCCATTTCCACCTTTTCTTCGAACAGGGAATAAAATACTTCTTCCTTTAATGCGTTTTGTTAAATGAAAGTAAAGGTAAAATGAACACCTTTTTCCTTTTTAAAATCCCCTAAATTGTTTAATTTTGTTGGAGACGACTATTTTTTATGCGAAGATTTTTAAATATTCTTTTATTGTTATTTCCTGCTGTTTTGATTGCACAGCCGCAACAAAAAACGAACCCGAATGGATACAACAAGTTTTATTACGACAATGGAAAAATTTCCAGTGAAGGACCGATGCGTGATGGTAAGCCAGACGGATACTGGAAAACATATTCTCTAAATGGTGTTTTAAAATCGGAGGGCAACAGAAAGAACTTTCAGTTAGATAGTGTTTGGAAATTTTATAGCGAACAAGGGAAGCTCGCATTTGAATTTAATTATAAAGAAGGTAAAAAAAACGGACTAAAAAAATCATACGACACCAAGAATGGCGCACTGTCTGTAGCAGAAAATTTTGAAAGCGATTCAAAGCAAGGAAACACAATTATTTATTACAAACCCGAAAAGCTTCCCGACTCAACATTGGGCACCGTAAAAGCAAAACAAATGATTCCATTTATTGCTGGAAAAGAGGAAGGACAAGGTTATGAGTTGTCGAGAGACAGCACCATTATTACTATTACCAGGTATAAGATGGGTTTTATCCAAAAGGAGGAAAAAGTAAATCGTAGAGATGAAGTAGGGTTAAAACAAGGAATGTGGAAAACGTTTTATCCATCTGGAATTGTAAAAACAGAAGTAAATTTCATGGATGATAAAATGAATGGATATTTTAAAGAATATTCAGCCAATGGTAGTTTATCAAACACAACAAAATATATTAATGGTGTTATACAAACGAATGCGCCAGAGCTCGCAAAGCTGGATGTAAAAACATCTTACCATGAAACAGGAACTGTAAAATTTACAGGAACTTATAGAGACGGTGTTGCAGAAGGAATTCACAGAGAATTTTCTCCAGAAGGAAAAGTAATTGCTGCAAAAGTTTATGTTGATGGATATTTAACCGGAGAGGGAATTTTAGATACAGCAGGTCGTCAGCAAGGTCCATGGAAGGAATATCATTCTAATGGAGAATTAAAATCCCAAGGAGAATATTTGAACGGAAAAAGAATTGGTGATTGGACATTTAACCATTCCAACAAAAAACTAGAGCAAAAAGGAAAGTACGATAAAAAAGGAAGAGCACAAGGTCCATGGAAATGGTATTACGAAAGCGG
>CAMCUO010000046.1 GCA_945879015.1 Chitinophaga pinensis
AAAGAAATCAGCTGTCCGAAAACAGAATTACCGAAAAAATGTATAGTTTTGTTCATAGTAGAATGTAGTTTTAGCGAACCAAACCTACTAAAAAAAAAGAAGGAAGATGAAAGTCTTCCTTCTTTTAAAGTTTTATCGGACAACAATGAAAAAAAATATCAAAAAAATTTTAAAATCATTTTTTATCATGAAGATCTGCGTTCCATTCTACTTTGCACTAAGAGTTATAAACGGAATAATCATCTCCTCCAAACTCAAGCCACCATGTTGAAAGGTGTTTCGGTAATAACCAACATAATGATTAAAGTTATTTGGATAGGCGAAAAATTTATCTTCTTTTACAAAAACAAAAGCAGTACTCACATGCTGTTTAGGTAAAAATGCATCTCCCGGATTTCTAACTTCAAACACATCTTTCTTAACATAATCCAAACTCTTACCTTGCTTGTAACGCAAATTTGTATTTACATTTTTATCACCTACAACTTTAGAAGGCTCTGTAACTCTAATCGTACCATGATCAGTAGTTATTACTAATTTACATTTTTTTGCAGCAATTTGTTTGATGATATCGTGCAGAGGAGAATTCTCAAACCATGATACAGTAATGGAACGATAAGCTTTTTCATCATCTGCCAATTCACGAATCACTTCCATTTCGGTACGCGCATGTGAAAGCATATCCACAAAATTGTAAACAATCACATTTAATTTATTCTGCATCAAATTAGCCATGTTCTCAGATAAACGTTTACCTGCAGCATGATTAGTAATTTTATTATAACTCATTTTAACATCCTTACCCAAACGCTTTAATTGTTCGGCCAACAATTCTTCTTCATGCATATTTTTACCACCTTCTTGTTCATCGTTCAACCATAATTTAGGAAAACGTTTCTCAATTTCGCTTGGCATTAATCCTGCAAAAAAGGCATTACGAGCGTATTGTGTGGCTGTAGGTAAAATAGCACTATACAATTCTTCTTGCTCCACTTTAAAATATTCAGCAACAATCGGCTGAATCATTTTCCATTGATCATAACGCAAATTATCAATCAATACCACAAATGTTGTTTCGTGTTTATCTAGTAATGGAGCCACTTTCGCTTTAAAAATAGTGTGAGAAAATAATGGTGGGTTTGGAGTTTTACCGTTTAACCATCCGATATAATTGTTTTCGATAAATTTTCCGTACAGTTTATTCGCTTCTTCTTTCTGCATCTTCAATATTCCCATCATGCTCTCATCCTTGCTTGTGTCCAACTCCAGCTCCCAATAAACTAATTTCTTATAAACTTCAACCCACTCTGGCCAACTCAATCTATCGCCCATTGTCATTCCAATCTGACGAAATTCTTGCTGATAATTAGAAGTGGTTTTTTCAGAAATCAAACGCTTATTGTCTAATGTCTTTTTTAAAGAAAGCAATATTTGATTAGGATTGACAGGCTTTATCAAGTAATCCGAAATTTTAGAACCAATAGCATCTTCCATCAGATATTCTTCCTCACTTTTGGTTATCATAATTACAGGAAGGTCGGAATACTTTGATTTTAAACGATTCAAGGTTTCCAAGCCTGAGAGTCCCGGCATATTTTCATCCAACAATACAACTGAAAAATTATTTTTCTCTACCAACTCCAAAGCTTCATCACCACTGGTAGCCGTTGTTATATCGTATCCTTTGTCTTTTAAAAATAAAATGTGTGGTTTTAACAAATCAATTTCATCATCTGCCCACAAAACGCTAATTTTTTCCATAAATATCATATAAATTGAGATTATAAAGTTAGAAAATTAAATCTGCTTTCCCCGTAAAAATAAGCTAAAATGACACCAATAGAGGCCGAAAATGGCTTTTGTAAACTTTAATCCTTTCTCAACCTGTTCTTATATGGACTGTTTTCATATTCTAATAGGTGTTATCTTTGCAACGATGAACTCATTCTCAAACAAGTTGAAGATCTTTAACGATCCTATTTATGGTTTCGTATCTCTGCAGTATGAAATAATTTATGATCTTATTGATCATCCCTATTTTCAGCGCTTACGGAGGATTAAACAATTGGGATTAACCAATCTAGTTTATCCGGGAGCCTTACATACGCGTTTTCATCATGCTATGGGAGCCATGCATTTAATGGGGCAAGCCATTGACGTTATTCGCTCGAAAGGACATGAAATTACTGAAGAAGAAGCCAAAGGTGTTACTATTGCTATTCTTTTACACGATATCGGACATGGTCCGTTTTCACATGCACTTGAACATAGTATTGTAAATAATGTAACTCATGAAGATATTTCTGAGTTGTTCATGAGTCGATTGAATCAAGAATTCAACGGAAAGTTAACTTTAGCAATCAACATTTTTCAAAACAAATACAAAAAGAAATTTCTACATCAGTTAGTATCAAGTCAGCTGGATATGGACCGTTTAGACTATCTAAATCGTGATAGTTTTTTCACAGGAGTTTCAGAAGGCGTAGTAAGTTCAGATAGAATTATTAAGATGCTGAATGTGGTGAACGACCAATTAGCCATTGAAGCAAAAGGAATTTATTCGATTGAAAAATTTATTATTGCACGAAGATTGATGTATTGGCAAGTGTATTTGCACAAAACCGTTTTGAGTGCAGAAAGCCTATTGGTAAACATTTTGAAGCGTGCAAAAGATTTAGCAGAAAAAAAAGTGGAATTATTTTGTACTCCAGCATTGAAGATTTTTCTTTACAACAAATACAGCGAAAACGATTTCAAGAAGAGCCCAAAATTACTTGACACTTTTGCACAATTAGATGATTACGATATTATGACATCAATAAAAGTATGGGTAAATCATAGCGACAATGTGCTTTCTAGCTTGTGTAAACAATTGGTCGATCGTAAACTATTCAAAGTAGAGTTACAAAATCAAGCTTTTAAAGACGACAAAATAAAACTGATTAAACAAGACATTAAGAAGCGCTTTAAGTTGAATGATAAAGAAGTCAACTATTTTGTTTTGAATGGAATTGTTACAAATGATGCATACAGAGCAGATAAAATCCGAATCAATATATTATTTAAAGATGGCAGTGTTGCTGATATTGCCGAAGCATCCGACCAATTAAGTATTGATGTTTTGTCGAAGACTGTCAAAAAGCATTATTTGTGCTATCCCAAATAGTTCATTGGTTCATTAGTTCACTGGTCTATTAGTTTGCTGTGTTTGCATTACGTAAAACGTTTTTAGACAAATTTCCATCGAAATAACCTCCAAAAAAAAGCTATTCAAAGCATAATAATTAGCAATATTTTGTTACATTTGAAGCTAGTTATTCATAGTTCATCAGATTATTACAGAGTACAACTCTACCAATAAACTAATGAACCAATGAGCTAATGAACTAAAACTATGAGCGTAAAGCAAAGAACCATAAAAGCAGCCGTAACCATTTCAGGTGTTGGCTTGCATACAGGAAAACAGACAAATTTAACCTTTCGTCCTGCTCCAGAAAATCACGGGTATAAGTTTCAACGTGTTGATTTACCTGGCAATCCTATTATTAATGCTGATGTTGACAATGTTGTAGATACTTCTCGTGGAACCACTTTAGAGCAAAACGGAGCTCGTATTCACACCACTGAACATGTATTAGCAGCTTTAGTTGGAATGGAAATCGACAATGTGTTGATGGAAATGGATGGGCCTGAAATGCCGATTATGGATGGCAGTTCTATGCCATTTGTAAAAATTTTAGAAGAAGTAGGCGCAGTTGATCAAGATGCAGAACGTATTTATTTTGAACTTACAGAAACCTTAACATACGAAGATCCTATTAAGAAAGTAGAAATGCTTGCTGTTCCTCAAAATGCAAATAGAGTAACTGTAATGGTTGATTATAACTCTGAAGTTTTAGGAACACAACATGCATCCATGTATCATGTTGGTGAGTTTAAAACAGAAATTGCACCTTGCAGAACATTTGTTTTTTTACATGAATTAGAAGCTTTATTGGCTAACGATTTAATTAAGGGTGGAGACTTGAACAATGCAATTGTATTGGTTGATAGAGAAGTTTCGAAAGAACAAATTGCTCGTCTTCAAAAAGTATTTCATCGTGAAGATGTTGAAATAAAAGGCAAAGGAGTTTTAAACAATACGACACTTCATTTTTTCAACGAGCCTGCTCGTCATAAATTGTTAGACATAGTTGGAGATTTAGCTTTGGTTGGAGTTCCTTTAAAAATGCACATTTTAGCTGGCCGTCCTGGTCACGCCGGAAACATTGCTTTCGCTAAAAAAATAAAAGAACTTATCAAATCTAAGAAGAAAGAAAAGTATTTCGACTTAAGTAAAAAACCTCTTTACAACATTAATGATATTTCTAAAATGTTGCCACACCGTTATCCTTTTTTAATGGTCGACAAAATATTGGAGATGGATGCAACTAGCATTGTTGGAGTAAAAAATGTAACATTAAACGAACCATTCTTCCAAGGACACTTCCCTGACAACCCAGTATTTCCAGGCGTTATGCAAATAGAAGCTATGGCTCAGGTGGGTGGAATATTTGCTTTATCTCAAGTTCAAAATCCAGAATATTACAGCACTTATTTCATGAAAATTGATGGAGTGAAATTCAAACAAAAAGTAATTCCAGGCGACACCATTGTTTTTCAATTGACACTTGAAAGTCCGATTAGAAGAGGCTTAGTGAACATGCGTGGAATAGGATATGTAAACGGAAAAGAAGTTACTGAAGCAACTATGTTAGCTCAGGTTATAAAAGATAAGGAACCTAAAAAAGAAGAAGCAGCAACAGCATAGTATGAGTAATTTAAGCCACATTCACCCAAACGCAAAAATTGGAAAAGACGTTGTAATATCTCCCTTTTCTTTTATTGATGACAATGTTGTTATAGGAGATGGCACTTGGATTGGCCCTAATGTCACTATTTTTTCAGGAGCACGCATCGGCAAAAATTGTCGCATTTTCCCAGGAGCAGTTATTTCTGCTATTCCACAAGATTTAAAATTTAATGGCGAAGACACAACTACTGAAATAGGTGATAATACTACAATTCGTGAATGTTGCACTATCAACAGAGGAACTACAGATAAAATGAAAACAGCCATCGGCAATAATTGTTTATTGATGGCCTATGTTCATGTTGCACACGATTGTATTTTAGGAAACAATATTATTATCGCAAACAGTGTGAACCTTGCAGGACACGTAACCATTGAAGATTGGGTTATTTTGGAAGGACTAGCAGCAGTGCAACAATTTGTACGCATTGGAGCACATGCTTTTATTACGGGCGGTTCATTAGTTCGTAAAAATGTTCCTCCATTCACAAAAGCAGCTCGTGAACCATTGCAATATGTTGGAATAAATTCGGTTGGCTTGCGCAGAAGAGGTTTTTCTAACGAAAGTGTTTTAGCCATTGAAGATATTTATCGTACTCTTTATGTAAAAGGACATAATGTAACAAATGCTTTAGCAGTAATAGAACAAGAAGCTCCGGCATCTGCAGAAAAAACTCAGATTGTAACTTTCATCAATGAATCTAAGGATGGAATTATGCGTGGGATCAGCTAAAAAATTAGACAGTTGGCAGTCGACAATAGACAAGAAAGAAAAATATAAAAATAAAACTTTGCGTCTTAGCGCCTTTGCGGCAAAAATCCAAACCAAATCTTGATTCAAATCAACCTTAACAATATCGGCAAAAGTTATAATTACGAATGGATTTTTCGTAAGGTGAACTATGATTTTACTTCTGAAAACAATTATGTTATTCTGGGATCTAATGGTTCCGGAAAATCTACGTTATTGCAGGTAATTGCTGGGAATCTCACTAACTCTGAAGGAGAAATTCAGTATCAAGTATCAGGTATCAAGTATCAGGATGAAACTATTTTTACACAATTAAGTTATTGCGCTCCTTATTTAGATTTATTTGAAGAATTTACTTTGACTGAATCTGTTGAGTTTCAGGAAAAATTTAAACCTTTTCAAACAGGATTAGATGTAAAAAAAATAATTGAGCTTACCGAATTAGAAAAATCAAAAGATAAACAATTAAAATATTATTCATCTGGAATGAAACAGCGTGTTCGTTTAGCATTGGCAATTTTAGCTGACACTCCTCTTCTTTTACTGGATGAACCAACTTCCAACCTTGATAAAAAATCAATTGACTGGTATCAATCATTAGTTACTAATCATTCAAAAAACCGTTTGATTATTGTAGCCTCAAATCATCAAGAAAATGAATATCCTTTTTGCAATAAGCAATTGAATGTAGAAAACTACAAATAATCAAACAGAATTATTTTAAAGAATTACCTTCCAAAAAGCATCTGATTGCGAAATGACCGCCCATCATTATTTCGTGCATATACTGATTGACGCAATTGTTTTTGATACTGCTTCCTTTTTGCAGCGGATGTCGAAACAAATTTTTTATTCTTTTTGATTCCATTCGCTGATTTAAAACCATCGCCATCTACTTTTTTATACTTTTGAAGCTTGCGGTAATTGGTTCCATTGGATGCCATTTTTTTATCCTTTTCATGTTTTTCGAAGTGGAACATTCGTTTTCTAGACCATTCCTTTTCCCGTTGTGTCTGCCCTGTGCAAGCGAAAAACTTGAAAGTCCTACTAAAAGAAACAAAATCATCATATACTTTTTCATCGTGTTTGTTTTATCTCTTAAACGTCAAATCTCTTCCGTTTTGTACTTATTCTCTCATGCTTTCGTTGAACACGCCATTTCCCTATGTGAGCCATTCCATAGTATAGATACTAAGGGTGTTTCTTGTTTTGGGTTTTTAAACTATATACTTTGTAAGGTTAAGTATGCCATTTTTTTTGTATTCCTCCCTATAAATCCTATATTTGCTATCCAAAATTTATACTAAATAATTCATAATTTATAATTCCATTTAAATGGCAAACTCAGGCGACATCAATGTAGGTTCAGTAATTCGATTTAACGGGGACCTTTGCAGAATAGAAGAATATCAACACAGAACACCAGGAAATTTACGTGCATTTTACCAAGCTCGTATGAGAAACCTAAAAAATGGTAAAATTGTTGAAAACCGTTTCCGTTCTGGAGAAGCAGTTGAAGTGGTTCGAGTGGAATTCAAACAAATGCAATTTATTTACCCAGAAGGTGAATTTATTGTTGTGATGGATAACGATACTTATGAGCAAATACATATTTCAGCAATTCTATTAGGTGATTCAATTAAATTCTTGAAAGAAGGAATGGAAATTAAAGTTTCTTTTGAAGGAGATGAAGCTATTTTGGCTGAAGCACCAGTATTTGTTGAATTAATGATTACTTATGCTGAACCAGGAGTAAAAGGAGACACAGCAACAAACACATTAAAACCAGCAACAATGGAAACCGGTGCTGTAGTAAACGTTCCATTATTTGTGAACGAAGGAGAAAAAATTAAAATTGATACACGTACTAACTCTTATGTGGAGAGAGTGAAGTAAACTCTCCCGACCTCTCCCCTAGCCGCTCTCGAAAGGAGAGGGGAATAGCTTCGTAAGAATAATATTACTCCTCCACTTTCCTTTCTTCCTTGCAACTCTTGTAACTTCTTAAGCAGAGATTATTGTATCAAATTGCCAAATGCAATAAATCATAAAAAAATCAATCCACACAGAAAAAATCCTTTTTAATCATGAAGATCCTGATAATCTGCCTTCCAATTGAATGTTCATATGTACTCAAATCACCTATCTCAATCAAATAATTATTATATTTGAGAAATAGTAATCATAAAATGAAATTACCATCACCACATACTTTAAAAGACATAGCAGAAATCATCAACTGTAAATTTGATGGTAGCCCTGATCATATCGTTACAGGTTTAAACGAAATTCACATGGTAGAAGCTGGTGATATTGTTTTTGTCGATCATCCGAAATATTACGATAAAGCATTACAATCAAAAGCAACCACTATCATAATTGATAAAAAAGTAGAATGTCCGAAAGGAAAGGGGTTATTAATATCAACTGACCCTTTTAGAGATTACAATAAATTGGTTTTACATTTTCAGCCCATTTCTTATTCAGTAAAACAAATAAGTGATTCTGCAAAAGTTGGTAAAACAAGTATATTAATGCCAGGAGTTTATCTTGGAAATAACGTAACAATTGGTGAAAACTGTGTAATCCATCCAAACGTGGTGATTTATGACAATTGCCATATTGGAAACAATGTAATTATTCATGCAAACACTGTTATAGGTACTGATGGATTTTATTATAAAAAACGTGCAGACTATTTTGATAAGATGATTTCATGCGGAAGAGTAATTATTGAAGACAATGTAGAAATTGGTGGAGCTTGTGCAATTGATAAAGGTGTTTCTGGAGATACAATAATTGGGGCAGGAACAAAAATTGATAACCTAGTACAGATCGCTCATGACACACATATTGGAAAAATGTGTTTAATTGCATCTCACGTGGCTGTAGCCGGTGTTGTAGTTATTGAAGATGGCGTAACACTTTGGGGACAATCGGCTGTTCGGAGCGATGTCAGAATTGGCAAAGGTGCTGTTCTTTTGGGTCAATCAGGATTAGGAGAAGACCTACCTGCTGGAAAAACATATTTTGGTTCTCCTGCTGGTGACGCAAGAGCAAAGATGCAAGAAGTTGCAGCTTTAAAAATGCTCCCCGGTTTGATAAAAAAATTAAGAGAAAAGTAGGACTAGATGTCGTCACTTATTTGATTTTTGTTTAAATTGTATCATAATCATCCTAGGAATACTATAAATTCGCTTTTGTAAAATCAATTTATGCCAGTTACTTCAACAAATAAAAATCTTTCGAAAAGAGTTAAGGATATAAAACTTAATTCATTGTTGGAAATTACAAAAGCGATTAACCATAATTTTTCTACTGAGCAACTACTTGAAATTTTTGAAGAAGTATTAGAGACTCAACTTAACATTGGAAAGCTTGTACTTTTTAGTAATGAAAACGATACATGGAAATGTATTTTGAAATATGGTGTGGGCGATGAATACAACGATATTAATGTTGAGCGCGATTTATTATCAATTACTGAAATTGGGACAATTAATTTTTCTCAAAAAAGATTAAGCAAAGCATTTGAAATTGTTATTCCTGTTTTTCATAAATCACATCCACTAGCTTATTTATTAATTAGTGACTTAGAAGATAAAGTAGAAGTTAGTCCAGCCATCAAACATTTACCTTTTGTGCAAACACTTACAAGTATTATTGTGGTAGCTATTGAAAACAAAAAGCTTGCACGTGATACCATTCGTCAAGCTGCAATGCGTAAAGAGTTGGAATTAGCTTCAGAAATGCAATCAATGCTTTTTCCAAGTACATTGCCAAAAGATAAAAATATTGACACGGCAGCATTTTATTTACCGCATCAACAAGTGGGTGGCGATTACTACGATTTTATTTGGTTGAATGAAAATGAATGTGCTTTTTGTGTGGCCGACGTTTCTGGAAAAGGAGTTGCTGCAGCTTTATTAATGTCGAATTTTCAAGCAAATCTCAGAGTTTTGTTTCATCATACTTCTACTTTAACAGAATTGGTAAGAGAGTTAAATAGCAAAGTAATGGCCAATGCAAAAGGAGAAAAATTTATTACTCTTTTCATTGCCAAATACAACATTGTTACACGTACTTTAACATATATAAATGCTGCACACAATCCACCGTTAATTGCTTCAGGAAACTCCATTAGCACTTTAAAAATTGGATGCACAGGACTAGGAATGTTTGATGAAATCGATAATATTAAAGAAGGAATCGTAAATATTTCTCCTGGTACAACTATCGTATGTTATACGGATGGATTGACAGAATTAGAAAATGATAAAGGAGAAGATTTTGGAATTGATTCTTTAAAAGATTTAATAAAGAACAATCCTAAATTAAACATGATGGAATTGAATGCAAGAATTATGGAAACGGTTATGAACTTTAAACAAAGCCGACCTTACATTGATGATATTGCTTTGTTTAGCATAAAAATATTTTAATTCTCCACTTCTACCACTTCCTCTTCTCTGTTTTTGTGATATAAATCAATCGCAACTAGCGCTGCAACAAATCCCCAAAAGGGAACAGATGCTTTATCGGTATCCAAGAAATTATTCAAGCCTCCGTGAACGACATAGGTTATAAATCCTAATAAAATAACCAGTACCATCTTCTTGGTTTCATTTTCTTGAATGGTATAATACAATCTGAAGCCAGTCGAGAGCACAACAATTAAAATTATGATAAATGTTAATGCTCCAAGCACTCCCGATTCACACAATGGTCCTATATATTCACTATGAGCATTTCCTTTATCACCCATGTTTGTACTAATAATTGTTTTTTCATGAGCATGTTGAAATGGTGCGTATTCAAAACTATAGGTTCCTGGTCCCCAGCCAAAAATTGGTCGCTCCTCAAACATTCTGAATGCCGCATTCCAGCGATTCAAACGTTCTAAGTTAGAAGCATCTGTAGAAATATTAGAAATTGATTCGATATGCTTGTCGAAATCTTGCGAAGCATCTTGTCGGTTTTTCTCCAGCTTCATAATAATTTCTGTTTGGTAAAATAAAGCAATTGCACAAATTGAGAGGAATCCAATCAAAATAGTTCTAAAGCGAATTTTTAATAACAATAGAATATAGGCAAGTAATGCTACAACCAAACTCAACCATGCTGCTCTTGTATAGGAAAAAACAAGTGCAACTATAAACAAAATCAAAAATAAAAATGCTGCAAATTTTATACTTCCAGTGTATTTTTTATTCATCGTATAAAAAATAAGCAAAGGAATAAACATTGCCAACATAGCTCCATAAATAGTATGGTCGTTATAAAATGGCGACATAATATAATTCGCTATCTGCTCGTCAAAGTTTACTAAGGCGTGGCTATAAAGAGTATAAACAAGGATTATGGAAAAAGAAAGTATATACAGCCAAGTAAATATTTTGATATTATTAAATTTTTTAAATAACTGAGTACCTAAAAAGTAAAAGACAATAATAAACCACAATCGTGCAATTAAAAATTTAAAGGACACAACTGGCAAGTCACTTGTAATGGAAGTAATAAAAAGCCAAACCAAATTAATAATAATTGCCATAGTAATTGGATGCTTTAACAGCTTTGCATCAATGGTGTTGCTATGCAATTGTTTAAAAATAAAAATCATCATTATTCCAAAAATGATTGGTTCGGTGGGCAAACTTAAACCAAATCCACCATCAATATTTTGGAGATTAATTGCAAGAGGGGTAAGAAAAACAACAACTAATATTAATTTATCTAATGAAAATAACGCTAACAGTAAAACAAGAATAGCTGCTGGAATAAGATTAAAATAATAAAACTCAAAAAACGTGCAAAGTGCATTAATAAGTATAAAAGCTATACTTAAGGCATAAACCCATTTTATATTTTTCTGCTTTAACAAGTGATATGAATTATTTTTTTCTAGTATCTAGAATAATAAACAACAAAAAGAGTAAAAGATTAGTTGAAGCTACAGAAGCTAAAACAATTAGCCAACGAACTGGCGAAGCCTTTATATATGAAGGTGCTGGCTTAGTAATAACATTAGAGTATGTGAGCTCCTTGTTTAAATCTTTTAGTACAACATCGTATTCTAACTTTGTTTCATTATAACTCTCTAGTAAAACTTTCAATGTTTTTTGAAGCTGGAAGTATTCCCCGCCTTTTTCCTCCAAATTGCGCATCATTGCATCTATTTCCTTTAAGTTTTTTCCTCCAGTCGCAATAGCCTTCAAATAACTTTTTGTAACCTCTTTCACTTGCATATCATAGTCGAACAACTGATACTTTACTCTTAATTCATGCAAACTAACATTAATCGAATCAACATTTCTCTTTTTTAATTCCAATTGACTTTTAATCACTACTTCAACTTCTTTTGATTTTTCACGTTGCAATTCTCTTGCTTTCAAATTCATTGAATGAATAATTTCTTCAACCATTTCACAAGCTCGTTTAGGATCTTCATCCAACACCGAAATTTCAACCGATTCGTATTGAGTGCGACTTACAGACACTCTTGAATCATATACATCCATCATTTGTATGCTTGCACTTTTATCTGCAGAATCAATACCATAATAATTATACAGATTAAATTTCTTAACAACTGCATTCATGATATCAGAAGAACCAAACAATTGCAACATTTGTTCAGATGTGCTTTCTTCACTATAAGGTGTAATGTTTGAAGGGTATACTATTGCAAAAGATTTGTATTTAGGTTTTATAAACCAAGGGCTAGAAAAAAGTCCCGAAAATGCAATAGCTACAACTGTAATAACTAGAAAATGAATTTTCTTTTTTATTATCAATTGAATAAAGTTGTAACTAGTTTCTGTGTATTCAGCCATTATACTCTTTATTTTCGGTTTTAAAATTGATGGTTTTAAAATTTCCGGATTTAATATGTTTTCTTTAAAACTTTTTACCTTTTCAATAAGTGGATTTCCTGTTTCCTTTTTACTCTCTACTTTAGCAAAAACAGGTTTCCGTATTCAGCCTTCTGAATGGCCTTCCTTTACCTCATTTCTAATTTGTTGTAAATTTTCTAATAATAAAATGGCAATAATTGCGGCAAACATTGTAGCAAAAGTTGAAACAACAACTATAATCCATCTAACAGGGTATGATTTTTTTTCTGCAGGGAATGCATGACTCACAACGAATTTTTGTGGTAATACTTCTGTTGCATCCACCTTTGCTTCTTCATACTTTGTTTTTAATAAGTTCAATTGCTTACGCTGCATGTAAAGATTTTCACGCAATGAAACATAAGCACCACCATATTTTCCAATAATCTTAAGTTTCTCCTCAAGTACATTCACAGCACGTTGATCTCCTTTTGCTAAAGCAATAGCATATTGCTGACTTGTTACTTCCGACTGAGACTCATAATCATAAATGCCATAACTGTTCAATACTTGCATAGAATCAACCCCACTTTTCACATCTTGAACTTTCTGAAGATATTCCTGCTCAACAATTTTTAAAGAGCGCATCGCTCTATCTCTTTGAATTCTAATTTTTGTTGAATCGTGTAAAGCAGCAATATCATTTGCCATAAGAGAAGCCAATTCTGGATTATTATCCATTACTTCAATTTTAACAGACATGTATTCGGTGCGTTTAAACGTCATGTTACTTTGAAACTCATCGTATAATTTTGTTCGTTTAAGCTTATCTGTTGGATCTATCCCATAATGTTCCATCAGATTGTATTTTTCGCATATTCTAGTACGAATTTCATCTGAATTAAGGATTTGAAGCATCTGCTCTGCTTCTTCTTCTTCACCAAACTGCAAAACGTCTTCTTGTTTGCTATTATTCTCAGTTAATAAGGCTTTTGAAATGGAGTTTGTGGTGGCAGGGAAAAGAATAACCGTTGATTTATATTTCTCCTTTATAGTTAAAGCTACAATGCAAGAAATAATAAATGCAGCAATACCAACTAAAATAAGTGGTTTGCGCCATTTATATATAAAAAACAAAACGTTTAATGAATTAAAATCCGATGTTGCTTGAACCTTTTTGTCCATCATAAATTGGTATAATTTGAATACGGGATAACAAAATTAGAAAAAAATGGCAATCTGCCCAATTTTAAGCGGTTTATCCGTATTTAAGCAGGCGAAACATCGATTTTATGCTGATAATACCCGTTATAAATGCCCACAAGCCACAAGAAATAACCATTATGGCAAAATTGACCATCCAATCGAAATGCAGCATTTTTGAGCCATAATTGATGGCTATTACTCCTACCAAAAAGGTTATGAAGGTATTGATGAGTCGCCAATTTACCTTGAATCTAAAAACCCTTTGGGCAATGACAACTTGAATAATTGCTACCAGAAACTGCGTGGTCATACTGGAAATTGCCGATCCATATGCTTCCAGTTTTGTAATAAGTATACAATTTAAAATCACATTCAATATCATACCACTCGCAGCCATGTAATTCAATTGCTTCATATTACCATTTGCAGTAAGTAATGTTCCAAAAATATAAGAAGTGGACACCGCAACAAAACTTAGCATAAGCAAGCTAAATATTTTAGAAGACTCCCTTAAATGCATGGTTGCTATGGCTAACTCATCAATATTTATTATTTCATCAATATTTTTAAAATACAATCGACCAATTAACTCCGTATTGTAAAATGCACAACCAATGCCAATAACAATTGCTGGAGCCAATAGAAGGGTGCTAATCAATTTTATTAACGATTCAACCGACTCTTTTTGTTTTAACATTCTCGAAAAAACTGGTAAAAGCACTCCCGCAACCAAAAAAGCAATCATATTGGTAGCATCTAAAATACGAAAACCCTGAGCGTAGATTCCAGATTGAACATCTCCATCAGGCAACATACGCTCAATCATTACAGAATCTATGCGATTGTAAAACGACATTAATAATGTAAGGATGGCAAAAGGAAAGCTTTTCTTCAAAATCATCAAAGAAAATGGCCAATTCCAACTAAACTTAAAGGAATGTGTCTTTTTAACAATGATAAAAAAGGCGATAAAGGTGGTTAATAAGAGAGAACATGTTTGCATGTATACAAAATACATAATGCCATCTTCAGAATACAAAACACCTGAATTGAGTAAAAAAACACCTCCTACAATTAATATTGTGCGGTCCATTACCGATATAATTCCATCGGTTTTAAAAAGATGTAAGGCAGCTAAATTTGAGCGCAAGTAATTGATAAAAAATATCAAAAACATGTTGAAACCTTGAATCAACAAAAGTTTCATTAATCGTGTATCGTAACCAATTACCAAACCTATTACAACAACAACTATGATGTATATAACGGCAAGCAATAATTTTAAAGTGAATAAACTAGAAAAGTGCTTTGTAAATAAATGACTATTCTGGGCAATATTTTTATTATTGAAATTGGTAATTCCAAAATCAAGAATAATAGTTAAAAGAAAAGAAAAATTAAAAATAGCAAAGTAAATTCCGTAATCTCCAATACCAACTTGATCCTGAACCGCCTTTTCAATACCAAAAATATAAATTGGCTTGATCAACAAATTCAAAAATAAAATTAAACCTAAGTTGGTTAAAAATTTCTTTTGCATTCTCTAAATGTACTTAATAATAAGCTTAGGACTTAGTTAAAAATATGAAATTTTGAGTCTTGTGTATGGCTTTATCAAACTCTACCGCTTTTTTGTCTACCACCACGATTGTTTTATAATTCAATGATTTGAAAAACTCAAAACATTTTTCTCTGTTTTCATTTTCCCATAATTCGGCATACACAACTGGTCTATTTTTTTCAATAAGTTGTTTGGCTCCATCTAAAACAAAAAATTCAAAATTTTCGACATCTATTTTAATTCCACTGATGCGTTTAGGCGAATTTGTTAATTCTATCATATTATCCAACATCTTCAAAGGAACTTTAATTCTTTCACCATCATTATTATCTGGAATAGAATCATGTATCACATGACTTAAACCTTGCATTTTTACATTTGAAATAATTGGCATCACCATCTCCACTTCTCCTTCTGAATTGCCCAAAGCAATTTCAAACAACTTTACATTTTGCAATTTAAAATACCTAATGATACGCTTAAAAGCCCCAATATTGTTAGGCATTGGCTCAAAACTATAAACCGTCACATCTTTTATTGTTCTTGCCAAATGAACGGTCATAATTCCAATGTTTGCACCAATATCCAGCACAGCAGTATTCGCTGGAAGTAAATGTAGGAATGCAAAAAAGTCTTTTTCATTTTTATCTTTTCTCAAGGTTAGAATTTTGTACAATGAGAAAATGAAAAGATAATTTTTAAACCCAAACAGTTTATGTAAGATATATTTTACCGTGTTTTTCATTCGGGCTGTAAAAGTATGATTTTTTACGTAATTTCGTTGTTAAAGAGGCTCGCGGATTTCGCAGATTTTCGCAGATTCTTTTTTTGGGTTGATTTTATCCCATAATTTTATCCGCGTAAATCTGTGTGATTTGCGTGAAAAATCAGCGGAGCGACAATGAGTTTCGTATAATTAATGGAAATAGTAGTAAATACACGTTTATTAATAAAAAACAAACTCGAAGGAATCGGATGGTTTACTTACGAAACCTTGAAGCGCATAACCAACAACCATCCTGAGCATCATTTCATTTTCTTATTTGATAGAGACTTTGACGAGGATTTTATTTTTTCTGACAACGTTACTCCGCTAATTCTATCACCTCAAGCTCGCCACCCCTTTCTATTTTATTGGTGGTTCGAATTTTCAGTGGCGAATTTTTTAAATAAATACAAACCCGATTTATTTCTTTCACCAGATGGATACATGTCGCTAAAAGCCAACTGCAAGCAATTAGCAGTTATTCACGACATCAATTTTGAGCACCATCCGAAAGATGTTTCCTGGATAGTTCGTAAATATTATACCCGCTTTTTTCCAAAGTTTGCAGGTAAAGCAAACAGAATAGCAACCGTTTCGGAATTTTCAAAAAAAGATATAATCGATTGTTATAAAATTGATTCCAATAAAATTGATGTGGTTTTTAATGGTTGCAATGACCTATTCGCTCCTATAAATATTGAACTCCAAGCAGCCACCAAAAAACATATTTCTAAGGATTGTGATTACTTTTTATTTGTTGGCGCATTACAACCACGCAAAAACATCTCCCGTTTATTCGAAGCTTTCGATAAATTTAAAGACTTAGAAAAAAACGATGTTAAATTAGTGGTTGTCGGTGAAAAATACCGCTGGACAAGAGAAATCAAGAATACTTATTTAAACATGAAACATAAAGAGGATGTTATTTTCACTGGAAGATTGCATTCAACCGAATTGCATCATGTAATTGCATCTGCATTGGCAATGACTTACATCCCCTATTTCGAAGGGTTTGGAATTCCAATTTTAGAAGCTATGAATTGTGACACTCCAGTTATTACAAGCAATATTACATCCATGCCCGAAGTTGCAGGAGATGCAGCTCTTTTAGTCGACCCTTTTTCTGTTGACTCTATAAGTAAAGCAATGATTTATCTTTATAAAGACAAAGACATGCGAAACATTTTAATAGAAAAAGGAAGAAAAAGAAAACTTGCTTTCAGCTGGGATAAAACTGCTGAAGCTTTGTGGAATTCTATTGAAAAAACATGTCGAATTTAAAAATGATTTTCTTATTAAACTGAAATTATTAAATAACTATAATCTCCCCCTCTCTTTTATGAGAGGGGATAAAGGGGAGAGGCCTAATGCTTAGAAAGTATCTACATAAAACTTTAATTGAAGCTGGTTGTGATGAAGCTGGAAGAGGATGTCTAGCTGGACCTGTTCATGCTGCGGCTGTTATTCTTCCAAAAAATTTCAAAAATAAATTATTGGACGATTCTAAAAAGTTGACTGATAAACAGAGAAAAGAACTACGTCCAATCATAGAATCAGAAGCTATAGCATGGGCTGTAGGAATAGTAAGCGTAGATGAAATTGACGAGATAAATATTTTAAATGCATCCTTTTTAGCAATGCATCGCGCACTCGACCAATTAAAAACAATTCCTGAAAGTTTATTAATTGACGGCAACCGATTTAAAAAATACAAAGAAATTCCACACACTTGTATTATTCAAGGTGATGGAAAATACATGAGCATTGCAGCAGCATCAATCCTTGCAAAGACTTATCGCGATGATTTGATGGACGAATTACATGAACAGTTTCCGCAATACGATTGGCATCACAACAGAGCTTATGCAACTGCCAGCCACCGAAAAGCGATAGAAAAATACGGGATTACCGACCATCACAGAAAAAGTTTCAAACAGCTTCCTGATCAGTTGAAACTGGAGTTTAAGTAGCACCTTCTGAGCTGTGTGTTATTGGAACGCAGATTTTTTATGATTTTCATGATTAAAAATGATTTTTTACTTGTGTTTGGATTGAGTTATGATAAAATGGACATGCCTTTGGCATTTATAATATATTAGCATTCAGTTGTTAGTAAAATCATTTATAATAAAATATTCACTCTTCTTCTTTCCCTAATTTAGTTCTGTAAATGACAAGAAAAATCATCTTCGGTTGTGTCGTTTCTGCAATCCTTATTGGCGGAACCTATTGGTTTTTTCATACCAAAGAAGCACTTACACCCATTAGTGAAGGAATAAATGCCATTCCTGTGGATGCCGCAATTATTTTTGAAAGCAAACACTCAAAAAATACCTGGAAAAAATTATCTCAAACTAATATCATGTGGGAAGAGTTGTTGGGAACTCAAACAATTTCAAAAATAAACCAACAAGGAACTACAATTGATTCTATTTTACAAACAGCTCCGGAAATAGCATCACTCTTAGATGAACATTCTGTTTTCATTTCTGCACATAGCACCGACAAAAATAATTTCGACTTATTATATGTTTATAGCTTACCCAATTTAACATACAAAAGTTCAATCGAAGAATATTTAAAAGAAAAAATACATTTTACAAAAACACCACTATTAACTTCCGACTTTGAAGGAGAATTAATAAACACAATTACTACAAGACAATCGTGCAAAATTCATTTTACCATTGCACAAGGAATTTTAATACTAAGTTGCAACGAGCAGCTTGTAAAAAAATCGGTTCATCAATTAAAATCTGGAATTTCATTAGTAAACGATAAAAATTTCAGCAATATTATTCGCACTGCCGGAAAAAATGTAGATGCCAATGTTTATATCAATTACGAAAAAATTACAGCATTAGCTCTTCCGCACATACTTAACACTTCTGAAAAAAACATATACCCAATTTCAAATTTTGCCGATTGTTCTAGCTGGGACATTTCTATAAAACCAAATGCTCTAACGCTTTCGGGATTCACATCTGCAAGCGATTCAAACAAAAGCTTTTTAAATCTATTCATTAAACAAAAACCACAAGAAGCTGAAGTAATAAAAATTATTCCGTCAAGTGTTTCGACTTTTTTGTTTTTAGGAATGAGTGATGTCAAATCCTACCGTCAAGATTATAAAAATTATTTAAAGTCGAAAAATTGCATTACCGAAAATGATAATTTTATTTCAAATCTCAATAAAAAATATGCTATCGACATTGAAAATTTAATGCTGAGTTGGATGGACAATGAAATGGCATTAGTTGTTTCAGCATCTGACACCACAGATTTTTCTGTTAATTCATTTGCAATTATCCGTTCTAACAATATTGAAGATGCAATCAATACATTAAATGAGTTAGCTAAAACTACTGCAGGAGATTCTGCAATTGATTCTTCATCTTACAGAGGGCATAATATTAATTATGTGAATATTGAAAATTTATTGTCGAATTTATTAGGCAGCCAATTCAGCAAAATCAAAACCACCTATTTTACATCTATTGATAACTATATTTTAGTTGCAAACGCATCAGATGCTTTAAAACGTTATATAGATGAAATTGAAAGCCACAAAACATTATCAACCGATAAAAACTACAAAGTATTTTCTGAAAATATTTCTTCTGAATCAAACGTGTATTTGTATAACAGCATTGCACGCTCAAAGAACGTTTATAGTAGTTTCCTAAATGACGATTTAGTAAAAGAACTGAAATTAAAAGAAGCTCTTCTTAAAAAATTTGAAGCAATTGGCATGCAATTCTCTTCCAACAATAAATTATTTTACAGCAACATTTACCTGAAATATAATCCGGAACAAAAACAACAAACCGGAACGCTTTGGGAAACAAAACTTGACACTACTATTAGTAATAGGCCGTATTTACTTACAAACCATAAAACAAAGGGAAAAGAAGTATTTATTCAGGATGATGCAAATAAAATTTATCTCATAAGTAATACAGGAAAAATAATCTGGACGAAACAGTTGAACGAAAAAATAATGAGTGATATTGTTCAAGTAGATGTTTTGAAAAATGATAAACTTCAAATGCTATTCAATACACGCTCATTCATCTATATGTTTGATAGAAATGGAAATGCAATGGATGGCTTTCCAATTAAGTTGCGTTCACCTGCCACCAATGCTATTTCAGTAATTGATTATGAAAAAAATCGCGACTACCGTATTTTTATTGCTACTGAAAACAAACGCATAGTTTGCTACAAAGCAAATGGAGAACAATTAACAGCATTTGCATTCGACAAAACAACCGACCAAGTTTTTGCACCACTTCAATATTTTATTGCTAATAACAAAGACCATTTATGTGCAATTGATGTGAAAGGGAAAATTTACATTCTTGATAGAAAAGGAGCTATCAAAGTACAAATGAAAGAACAAATGGAACAAGGCATTCGTAATTTCTTTGTGGAATCAGGAAAAGATTACAGCAGGTCTTATCTTATCGCAGCCGATACTCTTGGAAATATTATCAAGATAAGCTTGACTAATAATAAAGAAAATATTAAAGTTCAAAATTTTGAAACTTCTCCATATTTTGATTACAAAGACATAAACAATGACAAAACCAAAGAATATATTTTTCTTAATCGAAATGAGTTAAAAGTTTTTTCACAGGATAAATCATTATTATTTAAACATGATTTCGAAAATAAAATAGCTCAAACTCCATTGTTTTTCTTATTCCCCGATGGAAATGGCAAAATTGGAGTGGTATCTGAAGAAACGAACGAATTATTCTTATTTAACGACAATGGCGCTTTGTTCAATAGCTTTCCCATCAATGGAAAAACAGCATTTAGCATTGGAGATTTAAATAACGAAGGCACTTATAATTTAATCACTGGGAGCTCCCAAAACTCCATTTTTGTGTACCAATTAAAGTAAAGTTTGATTTTAAAAAAATTTGTACCTTTCGTTTTTAAAATCATACCAAAATCCTATGAAAAAAATTACATTATTATTCGCGTCGGTATTGATGCTAAGTGCATCGGCTTTTGCGCAGGACTTTCTCGGATATATTAATAGCAATTATTCTGGAGTAACAGGTACGGATATAAACCCAGCAAATGTTGTGGATAGTAGATACAAAGCAGATATCGCTTTAGTTGGAGTCAGTTTTGCTATTTACAACAATTATATAGGGATGGACAAAAGCGCTTTAAAAAAAGATAAAAATGATGGCCATTATTATGCTTTTGACGACACCCTTTTCAGAGAACACTACCTTACTGCACGTGATAATAGCAAAGACAAGTCACTCTATTTTTCTAATCAAATATATGGCCCATCATTTTTAGTAAGCATTAATAAAAAAAATGCTTTTGCTATAAAAACAAAACTACGTACAATTATCAATGTTGATGGATTGGAACCAGAACTAGCTAAGCTAGCCTACAGCGAATTACAGGATTCAGCTTTGTGGAGACAAAAACACAGCAACCAAAATTTTAGCGCACAAACTATGACTTGGGCGGAATATGCTGTTTGTTATGGACACGTTTTCAAAGATGATGGCGCACATGCTTTCAAAGCAGGAATTACAGCAAAATATATTCAAGGAATACAGTCAGCTTACATGAATATAAAAGATCTTGATTACAATTTTACAAACGATACTACCCTCTCACTTTTTCAATCAGATGTAAACTACGGCCACTCCTCCACTTACGAAGGAGACAAAATAGAGCCAGGCTACAAAGACGCATCACTTTTTTCATGGGGACTTGATTTAGGAGTTGTTTATGAATTTCGTCCCGATTTTGAAACTTTCAAATATGACATGGATGGAGAAACCGGTTTATCGAGAAGAGATCAGAACAAGTACAAATTGAGAGTTGGCCTTTCTGTTTTAGATATTGGTTATGCAAAATTCAAAAAAGGAACCTACTCAAGAAATTTTACGGCAGATATTAATTTATGGAACTTGCATGAATTTGACAGTGTATCATCATTTGATAGTTTCGACAGTCTCTTGAATGCAAACTATCCGATGAACAAAGGAGATGAATATTACAAAATGAATCTACCTACTGCTTTTGCGTTGCAAGTAGATTATCACATCCATAAAGATTTTTACGCAAACTTTACTGCTTATTGGTCACCCCGCTTTAAAAAAGATGCTGAAAAAGTACATGACCTTACCACTTTTAGTATTACTCCCCGTTGGGACCATAAATGGTTTGGAGCATTCCTTCCATTTTCATATGACAATACTGGAAATTTTAAAGCAGGAATCGCTTTACGCGTCGGACCATTAATAGTGGGGACAAACAGCTTAGGTCCATGGGTTTCAAAAAGTAAAATTTATGGCGGAGATGTTTATGCAATGCTGAAGATTCCAATCATGTATGGCAAACCAAAAGATAAAGACAAAGATAAAGTATCAGACAAAAAAGATAAGTGTAAATTGGAGCCAGGCAAATGGGAATTCCTTGGTTGCCCTGATCGTGATGGTGATCATATCCAAGATAAAGACGATGCTTGTCCAGATGAACCAGGAACTCCTGAATTACAAGGTTGCCCAGACAAAGATGGAGATAAGATTATTGATAAACAAGATGCTTGTCCGGATGATCCAGGTATTCCAGAATTCAATGGTTGCCCTGATAAAGATGGAGATAAGATTATGGACAAAGAAGATGATTGTCCGGATGAACCAGGAATACCACAATTCAAAGGTTGCCCAGATAGAGATGCCGATGGCGTTATGGATAAAGAAGATGAGTGTCCGGATAAACCAGGTTCTGTTACAAACAAAGGTTGTCCAGAAGTGAAATTGACATTAATTGATGCTCAAGGCAACAATTTAAGAACAGCTGTTCAAGCTAAGGATGGCAGCTTCAATTTTGATGAGCTTCCTGCAGATGAATTAGTAATATTCAACTTAGAAGGTGAAGACACTGAAGTTTATACTGAAGTAAAAGTTGTTGTTGGTAGAATTGCTAAGAAAGCATTGAGAGATGTTAAGAAAGATCGTTACTTCCGTTTCATTGTTTTAAGAGTTGATGACAGCAAATTAAAACCAGAAGACAATACAGATGTCGCTATCAAGTTGGCCAAAGAAGAAGAGGAAGTGTTAAAAAAAGCATTTGATAATTTGGAATTTGCAGCAGCAAAAGATATTATCAAACCTGAATCACTTTCATCTTTGGATGAGTTAGCAGCATTAATGGCTAAAAAAACAAACTGGAGATTGAAAATTTCTGGTCATACGGATAGCCAAGGTGACAAGGCGAAAAACTTGAAATTATCTGAAAAACGCGCTAAGGCAGTTCAGAATTATTTAATTGGCAAAGGTATTAAGGCGGATAGATTCAAGGCAGAATGGTTTGGTCAAACGAAACCAATTGCTGATAATAAAACAGAAGAAGGTCGTCAGAAAAACAGACGCGTTGAAATGTTAATCATTGAATAGATAAAACAAATATAAAAGTATGAAAAAAATAATTTTATCTCTGCTTGTAATAGCAAGTGGAATATTCGCAAAAGCGCAAGATGCAAAATCAGCATTAGCTTCAACTGAAATAGTTTGGTTTGGCTTGGATTTTACTAAAGCTAAATTTGTAGGGGCATTTGATCAGGCCGGAGGAGTTGCACCTGCAACTGGATCGGACATGAAATCCAAATGGATTCCAAGCTGGAATTCACTAATTGCAAAAGAACCGCAGAATTTCGATTTAAAAAAATCATTCCGTAAAGACAATGTTATTTATGATTTGAAATCCGTAAATGAACTTAATGGGAAAATAGATGTTGATGCCTGCATGGTATACAACGAAGGGAAAATTGAAAGAACTGAAATTGATGGAATGGTAAAAAAATATACGGCAGATATAAAAAAAGATGGCATTGGCGTATCCTTTATTATCGAAAATTTCAATAAAGGATCTCAGGAGGCCACACTATTTGTTACCTTTTTTGATATCGCTACTAAGAAAGTGTTGGTTTGTGAAAAAATGACTGGAAAACCTGTAGGTATGGGAATGCGAAATTATTGGGCTGGTGCTATTAAAGCCATTCTGAAACAAATAGATGCTAAAGAATACAAAAACTGGAAAAGCAAAAATTAAAAATTAATTTTTTAATCTTCGACTCCAATCAGACTGATCCCGCACGTGCGAGACCATATTGAGCGGAGTCGAGGTGTTTATAGAGCATCATCTAATTTTGAACCAATGAACAAATGAAAAAAGCAATTATTTTATTTTCTGGAATCATAATTTTGTCGGCTTGTAATGTAAGCACAAGCCCCGAAAATAAAAACGCTATACAGTTAGACAGTATTAAAATTGGTAAAGAAACAAAACCTGTTATAAAACAATTTCAAGGATTGTATCGTTCACACCAGTCAAATTTTTTAGATTGCGAAAGTGGAAAATTATTTGTGTTAAAAAACACAAGCACAATTGATTCATTATACAATTTAATTTTACCAAATGCTTATACAGACGAGGCCATTTATATAGAAATGAATGCCAGCCTGGACGCTGATGATCAAAATGCTATACATTATACTAATGGAATTAAAGCTGAACAAAAAAACTACAAAAATAACTGTATAAATTCTGATTATTGGTGCACAGGAACCGAACCATTTTGGATAATACAAATTTCCAAGAATGAAGATCTAATTGATTTCTACAATCCAATGGAGCAAAAAACCACACACTTTGTTTATTCAATTCCAGAAATTAAAAACGGAATAACAACTTATTCTTCAACGGATGGAGAAAACAAAATCAATGTTGTTATCAAAAAAGAAAAATGTAACGGAGCAATTGATAAGCAATACGACTTTTCAATTCAAGTTCAATTAAATGATAAAAAATATAATGGTTGTGGCTTGCAAACAGAGGTAGTAAAAGCTAGTGAACCAACTCAATAAAAGAATCAACCACAGATTACACAAATAAATGCAGATAATTTTTAGCATAACAATATCATAAATCATTTTTTATCTTAATAAATCAAAATAATCTGCGTTCCTATCACACACAGATTTGTAAATTTGTAAAAATTCGTTATCCGTACCATGAAGTTACACGTAATAAACACAGGAAATTTTAAATTAGATGGTGGCGCCATGTTTGGCGTTGTACCTAAAACTTTGTGGAACAAAACAAATCCTGCTGATGAAAACAATCTTTGCAATTGGGCCATGCGTTGTTTATTGATTGAAGATGGAAACCGTTTAATATTAGTAGATAATGGAATTGGCAATAAGCAAGATGCAAAATTTTATAGCCATTATTTTTTAAATGGAAATGAAACATTAGAAAACTCTTTGAAAACTGCTGGTTTTAGTTCTGATGATGTTACAGATATGTTTTTAACACATTTGCATTTCGATCATTGTGGAGGAAGCATTAAACACAATCAAGAAAAAACAGGTTT
>CAMCUO010000047.1 GCA_945879015.1 Chitinophaga pinensis
ATCTATCATAAAATCAAAGGCAAATACTTACAGAATTATTTAAATGAATTTGTTTACAAACTGAATCGAAGATACTTTGGAGAAGGCTTGTTTGACAGGTTAGCTGTTGCAATGGCTTTTAATTATGGGTAAACTAACGGACAATCAAATAGAATAAATATATTCTGTGAAAATGCTCGAAAAAAAAGCTAAATATTCTGCAGGGAATTGGGAGAGATTACGTGGAGGAATTATCTGAAAGCCAATCGTGTTTAACCTATTGTAAAAACAAAAAGGCCAACACAGCGGGTTGGCCTTTTTGTTTATCTGTGGAGCCCACCGACTTTTTATCGAACTCTTTTTTGGAGGAATTGGAAATTTTGAGGATTTTAAGAAATTATTTGAAAAAGTAATATTTTATCTTGAATCCAAACTCGGGTGTAAATTCAAAATAAATTTTGAACGGGATTCGTTTTTTACAATAGTATTACTTTTCTCTTAAAGTTACTAAAGTTCAGCTTAAGAAATGAAAATACTCCATGGATTATATTAATCCCAAATACGCTTGAATTGAAAAATAAAAATAAAAAAATTAACAACTCTCTATTTTAATCATTCACAAACAAACATTTTCCTAACCTTCGCTGTCACCCACTTATGATAATTATCGATCAAACTTGTAACAGCAGATTTTGATTTCTTTTTCTCTATATCTATTGCTAAAGCAAGTTCTTTCAGCAAAGACGTTTCAGCCTTTACAGTCAAATGCTTCATAGAAGTGATTGCTATTATATGCTCCAAAATAAGTTCTTCAATTCCAATCAGGATTTTTGTTTGTTTATTTTTTTTCAATATCTGAAGACAAAGAGAATTTGCCAATTCATAATTCCTCAATTCATAATGCACAATCACATTCAGCATCCCTACACGGATAAAAACCTGCGGTCTTGCATCGGATTCAAAATCATTCAGTATCCTGTTGATGTATTTTAAGGATCGATGAAACTCACCAAAATACACCAATGTTATTGCATGTAGATAAAAGAAATAGATTAGATGATAAGGTTCTATTTTAAATTTTGGTTTTGAAATGTTCTTTTCAATCTCCTTAATCTTAAAAAGTGCATTTCCGAATTCATTATTGATTAGATAGTATTCGATTTCATGTGTGTTGGCGTGAACAAAAACTCTTTCTGCCACAACCTCCTTTTGAAACTGAACGCGTGCAGGAAACTCTTTTAACATTTTAATATCAGAAAAAAAAGAATTGGTTTGAAAATGTTTTTTTATTGAAAGCAGTCTGTTGATAATAGAAACAAAATCAAGTGGGTTTTCTGTAGCATAGGTTTTGGAAAGAACAAGAATATCTTTTAGTTGCTGCAAACACTCTAGCTCCTTTGCTCTGTTATTGGAAGCAAAATAATA
The DNA here is from genome assembly GCA_945879015.1 of Chitinophaga pinensis. Classification (GTDB taxonomy): domain Bacteria; phylum Bacteroidota; class Bacteroidia; order 2-12-FULL-35-15; family 2-12-FULL-35-15; genus 2-12-FULL-35-15. The sequence goes on from CAMCUO010000047.1 coordinate 1,405, forward strand.
GTTGGAGTAGATTAGGTAATAAAAAATCTTGGCAGAAAATGACAAAGCATTTTTCTCTGATTTTAATTCGGGCTGCTTCAGAATATCCTGATATTTTGCAAGTATCTCTTTCTTTGAATAATTCTCATTTTCCGATTGTAAAATATTGGTCTCATAATAGAAGTCAGTGATTCGCTTCAAATTGTTGAATAACAGAACATATTTATCAATCATTTTATTTACATCTGCAGCCATTTTTAGTCCGATTGAATAACCACTGCACTTTTTCTTCCATATCAGCAGATCGATGCACAGTTGGAAATTCTCGCATTCATTTGCAAGCACCTCGGTTTTAGTAATCAGTTTCAGGCATTCAGAATAAAGTCCTTTGTGAAATAATATTTCGATAGAGATTAATGCCTCTTTAATCTCCAGATTATACGTTTTTGAATTGTGAAAATCGTTTAGGCTTTTAAGTATCAGTTGATACAGGTAATTTTTGTCAGCCGAAATAAAATCTGCATTAACGCCCAGCTTCTTCAAATTCAAGCAATAGACTTCGTCCTCTTCCAAATCAAAATTATCTAGTTGATCAAACAATAAGACATATTTATTCTGTGAGCCAATGGTATGTCGCTCGGAAAATATTTTAAAATATCTCTTTTCGGACATGGTCAGACTCTTTACTAGCACAAAAGCATTGCTGTTTTTTTTCATATTTCAAGGTTCAGACTCCCTAAAATTAAACAATTATTCAAAAAAACACAAACCCCACTTGATTATTTTTACAATAAGGTAGATCCTGATAACGAAAAGCAAATTTAGATCAACCTTATTTGCATATTTTAATATTATATAAAAATCAAGATGTCTCGCATTACGCCTGAGTATATAAAAAAGAAGATGATCAAAAGGATACTCAGAAATTCTGAAGTCTTGTCGGCCCCTGAATTAAAACAAAAAAATGTAGCTGAATTAATAGAAATACAGGATAAAGGACTAATAAATTTAAGACTAAAGTTAAAATTCAGGAATAAAAATCTGTCAAATCAGAATATTCGGACTTACTAAATCTGAACCTTAATTAAAACATTTCAAACCATGAACTGTTAATTTTATACTAACAAAAAATAATGTTCAATTAATGAAATCAAATATGGATCATTCAAAATATACCACGCGCATCGCTATAACATTTTCGGCCTTGTTGACTTTTTTAGCTTCAACAGCACAGATTACCATCAACAATACCTTGTATACAACAAGTCAACTTGTAAATGGTATTCTAGTGCCAACAGGTAGTGGAACAACAGTTTCTTCAGTAAATTTCCGGGGAGTATACGGAGTAAGTTCCAAATACCAAGTAGGTTATTTTACTACTGCTGGTCCGACTTTAACAGCTTTGGGGTTTTCCAGTGGAATCTACCTTACAACAGGTAATACTTCAACTGTACCATTAGCGCTTGGAACAAATCCTGGCTCGGTTGCACAGATGAGTACAGGTTTTGTATCTGGAACAGCGGGAGAGATTCGCTCTAGTAACCCACTTGCCGGGCAAGATGCAGATGCTGGTGTTTTGATTGCGCCTTACAATTATTATAATGCAGCCATTCTTGAATTCGATTTTGTTCCAGTAACAACAAACGTATCGTTCAGATACACGTTTGCTTCGGAAGAATACAATGACGAAAGTGGAAGTGCATTCGCTATCAATTACAATTGTTCTGCATACAACGATAAATTTGCTTTCTTAATCAGTGGACCTGGAATAGCAGGTGGACAAGGATATATCAGTGATGCAAAAAATATTGCAAGACTTGCTGGTGGATCTGAAGTAGGTATCAATTCCGTAAATGATGGAATAGTAGGCTCAAGTGGAAGTCCTCAAAGTGCAAGTCTTTGTATTGCAGAAAATCCAGGTTGGACAAGTGGAACTCCTACACCAGAATTTTTAGGATTTGTAAATGGAACACAATACAATGGTAACACCCATATATTAACAGCGACTCAAAGTGGAATGACATCAGGTGCTACCTACCACATTCGCCTTTTGATTGCAGATGCAAATGATGCAGCATATGATAGTGGAGTATTTTTAGAAGCAGGAAGTTTCACTACTGAAACTGCAAGTGCCGGTGTGAATCAAAATGTTTGTACTAACAGTGCAACGTTAAATGCTTTGAGTCCAGCTTCAGGAACATGGACAGTTATAAGTGGTACTGGAACATTTGCAAATTCAACAAGTCCTACTTCAGGCGTTACTGGATTATCTGCTGGAGCAAATGTTTTTCAATGGTCAAATGGAACAGCATCTTCAACTGTCACTATAACAGTAAATTCTGCTCCGACAGTTACCTCAGCAAGTAGTAACAATATTAATTGTACAACTTTAAATTCAACATTAACTGGAACAAGTGTTGGTTCAACAATGGTATGGAATGGTGGAGCATTGGTGAATGCAGCTAATCCTGCAACCGTTACTGCAGCTGGAACATACACTGTTACAGCAACAAGTGGAACAACAGGTTGTACTTCTACTTCAACAGTTGTTGTTTCAAGCAATACAACAGCTCCGGTTCTTACATCAGCTAGTTCAGGAAATTTAACATGTATTACTTTAAACTCTACCTTGACAGGAACAAGTGCAGGATCAACAATGGTATGGAATGGTGGAGCATTGGTGAATGCAGCTAATCCTGCAACGGTTACTGCAGCTGGAACATACACTGTTACAGCAACAAGTGGAACAAATGGTTGTACATCAACTTCAACAGTTGTTGTTTCAAGCAACATAACAACTCCGGTTCTTACATCAGCTAGTTCAGGAAATTTAACATGTATTACTTTAAACTCTACCTTGACAGGAACAAGTGCAGGAGCAACAATGGTATGGAATGGTGGTGCTTTAGTCAATGCCGCAAATTCTGCAACAGTGACTGCTGCTGGAACATACACTGTGACAGCAACAAGTGGCACAAATGGTTGTACATCCACTTCAACAGTTGTTGTTTCAAGCAACACAACAGCACCAATTTTAACATCCTCTAGTTCAGGAACAATAACATGTTCCGTTACATCAGTAAATCTGACAGGAACTTCAGCAGGAAGTACAATGGTTTGGAATGGTGGCTCATTAGTAAATGCCGCAAATCCTGCTACAGTTAGTGCAGCAGGTACATATACTGTAACAGCAACAAATCCTGTTAACGGATGTACATCAACTTCCACTGTTACCGTTTCAGCAAGTGGTGCTTTGCCAAACATTAGCATTGCAACACCATCAGCAATTACGTGTTCCACTTCATCGGTTACATTAAACGGAAGTTCAAGTACTCCAGGAGTAGGATATCAATGGACAAGTGGACCATCAACACAGAATTATACTGTAAGCGGTGCATCAACTTATACTTTAACTGTTACAGATCTTGGAACAGGATGTTCAGCACAACAAACGGTATCTGTAACATCCAATACAACACCACCAAATGTTACAACAGGTTCAACGCTTGCTCTTGGTTGTACCATCACTAGTGGTGGAATATCTGCAAATTCAACAACTTCAGGAGCAACCTACAACTGGACAGGAACTGGAATAACTTCTGGTGGAACAACAACTACACCTTCTGTTAATGCAGCGGGTACTTATACAGTAACTGTTACTGATCCAGCAAACGGATGTACTGCAACAGCAAACGTAATTGTTACATCAAATACGACTGCTCCGAATTTAGCAATGGGAACAGGTGTTTCATTAAATTGTACTTCTACAACAGGAAATATTACAGCAAGTTCAACAACGACTGGTGCCACTTATAACTGGATCGGTGCAGGAATTGTTTCTGGTGGAACAACAGCCACACCTTCTGTTAATGCAGCGGGTACTTATACAGTAACTGTTACTGATCCTGCAAACGGATGTACAGCAACAAATAGTGTTGTTGTCACATCAAACACTACGCAACCGAATTTAACAACTGGTGCTTCCTCTCTGATAAATTGTACATCAGGCATCACTTCAATAATTGCAGCATCTACTACCTCGGGAGCAATTTATAGTTGGTCAGGTCCTGGTGTATCTGCTGGTGGAACAACAGCAACTCCTACAGTGAATGCTACAGGTACTTATACTGTTACTGTTACTGATCCAACCAATGGATGTACTTCTTCTTCGACAGTAATTGTTAATGCAAATCCTGGTCCTACTGCATCTGCAGGAACTAGTATTTCAATTACAGCGAATACTTCCGCAACATTAAATGCAACAGGAGGAGGAACTTATTTATGGAGCACTGGTGAAACGACAAGCAGCATCACTGTTATACCAACTACAACTACTGATTATTGCGTAACTGTTACCGATACGTTAGGATGCACAGACACCGCATGTGTAAGAGTAAGCGTGGATTTTGAATGTGGTGAATTATTTGTGCCGAATGCGTTTTCTCCAAACAATGATGGATTCAATGATTTCTTCCGAGTGAAAATAAATCCACTATGTGTTAAAGAAATGCAATTAATGGTTTATGACAGATGGGGTGAAAAGATTATCGACATCACTGACCCAGAAAAATATTGGGATGGAAGTTATCGTGGCAAACAATTGGACAACGCAGTATTTGTGTATTACCTAACCATCACGTTAAACAATTCAACTGAAGTTATCACAAAATCAGGTAACGTAAGTTTATTGAAATAAAATACTTAAAACAAAACAAGATGAAAACAACTGCAATAAAAATAAACCTGCTGATTTTTGGATTTAGTGTTCTTTGCTATTTTAAAAGCAATGCTCAGGATGTTCACTTTTCTCAGTTTCGTGAGACACCTGTACAACTGAATCCCGGAATGACAGCTTTAGATAAGGATCTTCGCGTCATCCTAAATTACAAGGACCAATGGAGAAGTTTTGTTTCGCCTTATAAAACTTTTGCTTTTTCTGCAGATTTTAATCCCATGATGAAAAAGAAGAAAGCCAATTATATTGGAGTTGGTCTTCAATTATTTTCGGATAAAGCAGGTGATTCTAAAATGGGAAACAACCTTGCCACAATAAATATTTCAGGGGTAGTAAAAGTATCCGACAAAAGTAAATTAGGTTTGGGTATCATGGGTGGATTTGGACAACGCACAGTAAACTATTCTGCATTACAATGGGAAAACCAATACACGGGAACTATGTTTGATGCAACAGCACCGACAGGTGAAAACCAAGCATCAACTTCTTATTCGTATCCAGACTTGGGCGCTGGGTTAGCATGGACCTATGGTAAAAACCAACAATACATTTCAGCAAACAACGGTGTGCATGCAACAATTGGAGCGTCAGCATTTCATTTTGGCTTACCTAAATATTCCTTTTATGGACAAAAAGTGGAAAAGCTGAATACCAAATTCATCGGACATGGGAATATTGAATTCGGAATTAAGAATACTAATTTATTGATAGCACCTGAATTTTTATACCAAAGTCAAGGTACAGAGCAGGAATTAATTTTAGGAAGTGTTTTTAAATATGTTTTGCAGGAAGGATCAAAATATACCAATATAAAAAAGAGCTCAGCTATTTCCTTAGGGTTGGGTTACAGGATGAAGGATGCATTAATCGCATCGTTGATGTATGAGTATTCCAATTATGCTATCGGGATTAGTTATGATGTAAACACATCTGGATTAAGGTCTGCAACATCCTGCAAAGGAGGATTGGAGATAGCTTTAAGATTTGTTACTCCAAATCCTTTCAGCTTGAATAATTCTGCAAGCTTTAAATAAAATTTGTAATTGATACAGGAGTAGAAATCAGACTTACTAAATAGTTGTAATTTTTTTTTCGGATTTATTAATTTATGTTTTACATTTGTCGCGTTAAACAAAATGAAAAAGCAAAACTTATATATTATTGTCATTATTCAAACCCTTTAAGGGAGAGGATAATGCTATGTTAAATAGAAAGCCTTTCCTCACCGGAAAGGCTTTTTTTTATTTTTATCGATCATGAGAAAAAAGACTATTGTATCTGTCATTATTATTATTCATTCAACCGAGTGAGAAGGAATTCAATTGCTTTAAAAAGCCCTTCTCAAATTATGAGAAGGGCTTTTTTTATTATTAAAACAATCCAAATTAAAAAATTAAAAAAATGTATTACAACGAAAACACCCAAGTATTTTTTGACGGGAAATGGCTTAAAGCCACAGAATTGATGGTAAGCCCTTATGTACAAACCATGCATTACGGAAGTGGTGTGTTTGAAGGAATCAGGGCGTATGCCACACCCGATGGAACAAGGATATTCAAATCAAAAGAACATTATAAAAGACTTCTGTATTCAGCAGAAAAAATGCACTTGAAGGTTCCTTATTCTGAAGAAGAGTTCACACAATTGAGTTATCAATTATTGGAGAAGAATAATTTAAGCAATGCATATTTGAGACCATTGATTTTTGCAGGACAAAATATGTCGCTGACTCCAACAGACGAAGTACATGTGATGTTATGCGCATGGGAGTGGGGGAAATACCTTGGAACAAAATTACTTGATGTAATGACTTCCACATATCAAAGACCGAATCCGAAATCATGTCATGTGGAAGCGAAGGTTACTGGTCATTATGTGAATTCCATCCTTGCAACAACAGAAGCAAAACAAAAAGGATTTGATGAAGCTTTATTGTTGGATGCAAACGGAAATGTTGCAGAAGGACCAGGAGCGAATTTCTTTTATGAAAGAAACAACGTTTTGTATACATCACCTTTAGGAAATATTTTGCCAGGGATTACACGCGCTACCATGTTTGAGCTATGTGAAGAATTAGGCTTCCAATTGGTAGAAAAATGTTTCAGTGTTGATGAAGTGAAAGGAGCTGACAGCGCATTTTTTACTGGCACAGCAGCGGAAGTTGCAGGAATCGCATCACTGGATAAAGTGCCATTTAATTTAAAATGGGAAGATTCGTTGGGTTCTATTTTACAAGCAAAATATACAAGACGAGTAGCGTTTAATGAATTCAGTAATTTTTCATTGTTATAATATGAACTTAAATAAATTTAGCAAAACTGTTACTCAGGATGAGTCGCAGCCTGCATCGCAAGCAATGTTGTTTGGTATCGGATTAACTGATGATGACATGAAGAAAGCGCAAGTTGGAATAGCCTCCACATGGTATGAAGGCAACACTTGCAACATGCATTTAAATTTACTTTCCAAATATGTAAAGGAAGGTGTTCAGAAAAATGACATGGTCGGACTTCAGTTCAACACGATAGGGATAAGTGACGGAATAACAAATGGTACAGAAGGAATGAGATATTCCTTAGTCTCTCGCGAGATCATAGCAGACTCGGTAGAGGCAGTTACAGCGGCACATTATTATGATGGACTCGTAACAATTCCAGGATGTGATAAAAATATGCCTGGTGTTGTTATGGCAATGATAAGAGTTAATCGTCCTTCCATAATGGTTTATGGAGGAACGATTGCATCTGGAAATTACAAAGGAAAAAAATTAAACATTGTATCTGCTTTTGAAGCTTTAGGAGAAAAATATGCAGGCAAAATATCAGATGAAGATTTTAAAGGTATAATAAAAAATGCTTGTCCGGGAGCAGGTGCTTGTGGTGGAATGTATACTGCAAATACGATGTCCTCAGCAATTGAAGCATTAGGATTAAGCTTACCCTACAGTTCATCCAACCCTGCATTGAGCAAAGAAAAAAAAGAAGAATGTGTTAATGCAGGAAAAGCAATGAAGCTATTATTGGAAAAAGATATCAAGCCATCGGATATTCTTTCAAAAAAATCTTTCGAAAATGCGTTTACTGTTGTCGTTGCATTAGGAGGTTCTACAAATGCTGTTTTGCATTTGCTTGCTATGGCAAAGACAGCAAATGTTGACTTCACACTTGAAGATGTTACCCGAATGAATGAAAAGACTCCAGTATTAGCGGATCTTAAACCAAGTGGAAAGTATTTAATGGAAGATGTTTTTGCTGTAGGTGGAATACCAGCTGTAATGAAATATCTTCTTGAAAAGAAATTATTACATGGAGATTGTCTCACCGTAACTGGTAAAACTGTTTCAGAAAATCTTGCTGAAGTCACTTCATTGTCTGATGGCCAAGAGGTTATTTTACCGATAGAAAAACCTGTGAAAGCAAACGGACATCTACGTGTGCTTTATGGAAACATCGCTCCGGAAGGTTCGGTAGCAAAAATAACAGGTAAGGAAGGAGAATCATTCACAGGCCCTGCCATTATTTTTGAAAATGAATTCGAATGTATCGCAGGAATACGTCAAGGAAAAGTAAAAGCAGGACATGTACTTGTTATCAGAAATGAAGGGCCCAAAGGTGGACCAGGAATGCCGGAAATGTTAAAACCTACTTCTGCTTTGATTGGTGCCGGACTTGGAAATAGTGTTGCACTTATTACAGATGGAAGATTTTCGGGAGGAACACATGGATTTGTTGTCGGACATGTTAGTCCAGAAGCATTTGACGGTGGACCAATAGCCTTGATAAAAGATGGAGATATGATCACTATTGATGCAGTGAAAAATAAAATGAATTTGGATTTATCTGTAGAAGAATTATTGGAAAGAAAAAAAAATTGGATACAACCTCCTTTAAAAGTAAAGCATGGAGTACTTTATAAATATGCAAAACAAGTAAGCTCAGCAAGCACAGGATGCATGACAGACCTATAATAAAATGAAAAGACATACAAAATACAATACAACAGTAACTGGCGCAGAAGCGGTGATACTTGCTTTGCTGGATGAAGAGGTTACAGATATATTTGGTTATCCTGGTGGTGCTATCATGCCAATATATGATGCTCTATACGATTACACTGAAAAATTAAATCATTATTTAGTGAGACATGAGCAAGGTGCAACGCATGCTGCACAAGGGTATTCAAGAGTTTCCGGAAAGGCAGGAGTTGTTTTTGCAACCTCTGGTCCAGGTGCTACGAACTTGGTAACAGGAATTGCTGATGCACAAATTGACTCCACACCTTTAGTTTGTATAACAGGACAAGTAGCTTCGCACCTTTTAGGAACAGATGCATTTCAGGAAACGGATGTGGTGGGAATAACGATGCCTGTAACGAAATGGAATATACAAGTTACGAAGGCGGAAGACATTCCTTCTGCTTTGGCAAAAGCATTTTATATCGCCACAAGTGGAAGGCCTGGACCTGTGTTGGTGGATATAACCAAAGATGCACAATTTGGAAAAATGATTTATGAATATAAAAAATGTGAAAGCATAAGAAGTTATTTTCCGAATCCGAAAGTGGATCAGGAAGAAATAAAAAAAGCTGCTGCATTAATAAATAGTTCAGAAAGACCGATGATACTTTGTGGACATGGTGTGCTATTGTCTTCAGCAGAAAAACAATTGCTGCAACTTGCAGAAAAGGCATGCATACCTGTTGCATCTACATTATTAGGATTGTCTGCATTTCCACCTGAACATGAACTTTATGCAGGATATTTAGGAATGCATGGAAATTACGGTCCAAATTTATTGACAAATGAATGCGATGTTTTGATAGCTGTAGGAATGCGATTTGATGATCGTGTAACAGGAAACGTAAGTAAATATGCTAAGCAAGCGAAAGTGGTGCATCTGGAAATAGATAAATCTGAAATCAATAAAATAATACAAGCAGAAGTAGCTTTAGTTGGAGATGCAAAAGAATCATTGGAATTGTTGTTGCCTTTAATAAATTCAAAAAAGAGAATAAGTTGGTTACAACAATTTAAAACTTGCAATGAAATTGAAAATGAAAAAGTCATAAATAATGCAAGGAATCCGAGTACAGAGAAATTGTTGATGTCAGAAGTAATAGATAAGTTAAATCTTGTTAGCAAAGGGAATGCAATTGTTGTTACAGATGTTGGTCAACATCAAATGATAACAGCTCGCTATTACAAAAGTAATCAACCTAAAAACTTTGTAACCTCTGGTGGGTTGGGAACGATGGGGTTTGGATTGCCAGCCGCGATTGGTGCAAAGATTGCAAAACCTGAAAGTGAAGTAGTTGCCATATTAGGTGATGGTGGATTTCAAATGACTATACAAGAGTTAGGGACAATTATGCAAAGTGAAATTGCTGTAAAAATTTTAATTCTTAATAATAATTTTTTGGGAATGGTTCGTCAATGGCAGCAGTTATTTTTTGACAGAAGATATTCTTTCACAGAAATGAAGAATCCTGATTTTATTACTATCGCAAAAGGATATGGAATACAAGGAAAAAAAGTAACTGAGAGATCTGACCTTATTGATGAACTACAAAAAATGGTTGAAAGTAAAGTGTCGTATCTGCTTGAAGTAGTAGTAGAAAATGAAGAGAATGTATTTCCGATGGTTACTACTGGAGCAAGTGTATCAGAAATAATACTTGAATAAAAAAAGAAAAATGAAATCAATATATACCATATCGATATTTACAGAAGACCGGATAGGTTTGTTAAATAGGATAACAATCATATTTACTAGAAGACACATCAACATTGAAAGTATAACTGCGAGCGTCACGGAAGTGAAAGGGATTTACAGATATACCATTGTGGTAAATGTTTCCAAAGACCTAGTTGAAAAACTGGTTGGACAAATTGATAAACAGATCGAAGTCTTGAAAGCTTTTTTTCATTTGTCCGCCGACATTGTAAGCAGAGAAATAGCGCTTTATAAAGTTTCAACAGCCGCCTTGAAAGAGAATGAACTTTTTACAAGAACCGTGAATGAAAATCATGCAACGATACTAGGTATATCCACTGACTTTATCGTAGTAGAAAAAACCGGTGATGAACAAGAAATAACTCGGTTGTTCAATGAGCTTGAAAAATTTGGGATGTTGGAGTTTGCAAGAAGCGGGAAAGTAGCAATCACAAAACCAATGAAAACACTTTCAACCTATTTAAAAGAAATAGAAAATAATAGTAATAAAACAATTAAACACTTTAATAACAATTAGACATGGCACAAATAAATTTTGGTGGCGTTTTAGAAAAGGTTGTAACACGCGAAGAATTCACTTTAGACAAAGCAAGAGAAGTATTAAAAAATGAAACCGTTGCAGTAATCGGTTATGGTGTTCAAGGTCCTGGACAATCAATGAACTTGAGGGATAATGGTATCAATGTAATAGTAGGACAGCGTAAAGGCGGTAAAAGTTGGGATAAAGCTATTGCTGATGGCTGGGTAGAAAACAAAGATCTTTTTGATATAGAAGAGGCATGTAAAAAAGCTACCATCATACAATACTTGCTTTCAGATGCAGGACAAATATCTGCATGGCCACTTATAAAATCTTATTTAACAAAAGGGAAGACTTTATATTTTTCTCATGGCTTCGGAATAACCTATCATACGCAAACAGGAATCGTACCACCAACAGATGTAGATGTGATACTTGTTGCACCCAAAGGTTCAGGAACTTCCTTAAGGAGATTATTTTTAGAAGGAAAAGGATTGAATTCGAGTTACGCAATTTTTCAGAATGCAACAGGAAAAGCAGTAGATAAAGCACTTGCACTAGGAATAGGTGTAGGCTCTGGATATTTATTTGAAACAGATTTCAAAAAGGAAGTGTATTCGGATTTAACCGGAGAGCGGGGAATATTAATGGGAGCTCTAGCAGGATTATTTGAAGCACAATTTGCTATTCTCAGAGAAAACGGACACTCCCCTTCTGAAGCATTCAACGAAACAGTGGAAGAGTTGACACAAAGTTTGATGCCGTTGGTTGCTGAAAATGGTATGGACTGGATGTTCGCAAACACCTCAGTAACTGCACAACGCGGAGCACTCGACTGGAAAGGAAAATTCAGGGATGCTGTTAAGCCAGTTTATAAAGAACTTTATGAAAGCGTTGCATCTGGTAAGGAAGCTGCGCGTGTAATTTCAGAGGGCAGCAAATCAGATTATAGACAAAATTTAGAAAAAGAATTAACAGAAATAAGAGAATCAGAATTATGGCAAGCTGGGGCTGCTGTAAGAAAACTAAGACCATAATGTTATCAATAAAAGCAATAAAAGAAGCTTCGGAAAATCAAAACGGAGTTGTAATACATACACCACTTCAGTATAATGTTCAGCTTAGTGAAGAGTTTGAATGCAATGTATATTTAAAAAGAGAGGACTTACAAATTGTACGTTCCTATAAGATACGTGGTGCTTTTAACAAAATAAGTACGTTAAGTGAGGGCGAAAAAGAAAACGGAGTTATTTGTGCAAGTGCCGGAAATCATGCGCAAGGAGTAGCTTATTGTTGCAAAAAATTAAATATAAAAGGAACCATATTTATGCCTTTAACAACTCCAGCCCAAAAAATAAGTCAAGTGAAACTTTTTGGTAAAGAAATGGTGGAGGTAATATTAGTTGGTGACACATTTGACGATGCGAATAAAGCAGCGTTAGAATTTTGTCTAAACGTAAAAAGCTGCTTTGTTCATCCTTTTGACGATATTAAAGTTATGGAAGGGCAAGGAACTATTGCAAAGGAAATACTCGATGATGCAGATTTCCCAATAGACTTTCTTGTATTGCCCGTTGGTGGTGGTGGACTTGCTGCAGGAGTTTCAAGTTATTTTGTCAATAAAAGCAGCAACACACAGTTAATCGGTGCTGAACCTGAAGGTGCTCCGTCAATGTCGGAGTCAATAAAAAATGGCGTTAATACTGAATTGCCATTTATTGACAGGTTTGTTGATGGAGCGGCCGTTAAAAAAGTTGGCGACAAAACATTTCAAATTTGCAAAACAACATTAAATGAAATGATACTTGTACCTGAGGGGAAAGTATGCACAACAATTTTGAACTTATATAACAGACAAGCAATTGTTGTAGAGCCAGCAGGAGCTTTGAGTATCACAGCATTACATTTTATGAAAGAAAAAATAAAGGGAAAAAATGTAGTATGCATAGTAAGTGGAAGTAATAATGACATAATGAGAACCGAAGAAATCAGAGAACGCTCATTGTTATATGAACAGTTGAAACATTTTTTTATTGTTAGATTTCCTCAGAGAGCAGGAGCTTTGAAGGAATTTGTTTCACATGTATTGGGACCAAATGATGATATAGTGCATTTTGAATATATGAAAAAAAATAATCGAGAAAGTGGTCCAGCTTTGGTAGGACTTGAAATTAAGAATCCAGAAGATTTAACAGTTTTAAAAAACAAACTTATTGAATTTGGATTTCAGTACGACTATTTAAATAAAAACGACAATTTATTACAATTTTTATACTAAGCTAAATTAATTGAAAAATGATATTAATAAAAAAAGCCCTATATTTACAATGGCTTCAAGGGTTGTGCAGTCGGAGAGATTATTCACTTCGCTTATGATCTCTCCAAACCAGAGTGGGAATACTAAAAACAAATCCATGAAGAATGGATTTACTTTTTTATTTCTAAAAATCAGAGTTCAAACTTTGTTTGACTCTGATTTTTAGAAATAAAAAAACACCCTCGCTAAAAGCGAGGGTGTTTTTGGTCTAAATCGTGGAGTTCACCGACATTTTTTCGAACTCTTTTGCTGAAGATTTACAAATTTTAAGTGTCTTAAGGAACTATTTAACTCAAAGGAAACATAAATAATAATCGAAAAACTATTTTGATTATATGTAGAAAAAAAAATATATATTAGGGCACTAGAAAATAAATAAATTTTTTTTATACAAATAAACACAGTATGTTAGGTAATTGAGGTTGCTCCTTTGATATGGAAATGCGTTGGTTTTGTGTCAGAATTTAATTTCACATTCTGTCGAATTTTCATGAATTTGAAAAAAGAAAAATAAATTTATTTTTCTTTAATTTTATTTTAAAATTTAATTGGCATTAGTATTATAATAATAAATTATACTCCCTATGAAAAAGTCTTTTTTTAACGGAATAATTTTTATTCCATGTATGTTGATTTCATTATTATCGATCGGACAAACGCCTGGTATGATATATGAACCTGCTACAGGAAGCGGTACAGCAGTTCTCGATCCGAATGGTGATGGTTATACTTCGCTAACTACAGCCGGTTTTATTGTTGATGATCAGCTGGAAAGTGAACTTCCATTCACTTCTCTTGTTTTCCCTGGCACTGAGCCGATAGCCGATCTGGATAATGCACCTGATTGTGGCTTCACTGATTTTGTTGATCAAGGTGACAGGGATCCTGCACAGAAATATTTAGATGGCACAAACAACTGGATCTTCCGTTTAAGAATGGGTGGTTCAGCTCCTAATGCAAAAAGTTATTCGATTTTAATTGATACGGATGGAAAATTTGGGAACACAGGTGTTAATGCTGATCCGACTTATACACTGAATAATCCCGGTTTTGAAATTGAAATAGTATTAGCCACCAGGTTCGGTGTTTATGTTTACGATGTAAACATTCCAAACTGTAGTCCAGTTATTTCTTATCCCGGTACAACCAACTACCAGAAATCAATTGCTGGTTCTACTAATTGTGGTGACCTAGATTATTTCTACGATTTCTTTGTTCTGTTTAGTGATCTGACAGCACAGTTTGGAGTAACTACTTCCACTCCGATGCGATATGCGATAGTTGATAACACTGCAGCAATGAAATCCACGGTTTGTAATCCTTCTTCCGCTTCAGATGTGGGTGGGGTAGGAAGCTGTCCGAACCTTGCTACCTGTTATGGTGAGATCATTGATGCTCAGGGCCCTTGCGCTCCTAGCCAGACCGTTTGCCCACCACGTTCGGCTTGTCCTTTTGTTACAGCTCCCATTTCTGGCGGTGCTACCACAATGAATGGTACGTCAACTGAACCAAATGGAACAACAATCACCGTTTATAAGAATGGTGCTTCAATTGGAACCACCACTGTTACAGGTGGCGCATGGTCGCTCTCTGGTATCACCCCGTCTCTAGCGGGTAATGACACCATCAGTGCAACTGCGCAGGCAACAGGTGAAACGGTTTCTGATAACAGTTGCAGCTCCGTAATTGTCGGAAGCTCTTGCAGCGCTCCGATTACCTCACTTAATATTTGTAATTCGGGAAAAGCAATTCAAGGCGTTGCTGTGGTTGGAGCAGTAATTAAATTATATTATGGAACTAGTACAATTCCTTTAAACCCCTCATCTGGATATAATTTTACTGCAGGCACTCCCAATACAATTACTGCCGGTACATTACCAAGTACTTTATCTCCTACTACCAATAACTGGTTATGGAAATGTGTTGGCTTAGGGCAGTCAAGTAGTTGTACTGCCGGAGGTCCGCCTTGTCTGGCAGATGGAGCATACCGCGTAACTGCAACAGAACCCGGAAAATGTGAATCAACTCCAGTATGGTTTTGTTTAGGCTCTGTTGGAATTACTGCTACTCCAACTATTACAACCACACCTTTAACGACCGCATCAACTAGTGTTTCGGGAACAGTTGCGGCACCTGATAATGTTGCAGGAGCAACAATTATTTTACTTGTGAACGGGAGTCAAATAGCAACCGGAACGACCATAGCAGGTGGCGCATGGACAATATCCTCAATTGTTTTGCATGGATGCGATACCGTTACAGCAAAAGCAATCATTGGTACAAAATGTTTGTCAAATGCGTCAAACAGCGTTTATGTTACAAGCGGAGTAACAGCAGCACCTGTTCTTTCCGGAACCTATTGCACTCCTACTACAATTAATTCTGTTTCAGGAAT
Source organism: Chitinophaga pinensis (assembly GCA_945879015.1). Classification (GTDB taxonomy): domain Bacteria; phylum Bacteroidota; class Bacteroidia; order 2-12-FULL-35-15; family 2-12-FULL-35-15; genus 2-12-FULL-35-15. The sequence continues at coordinate 17,083 of CAMCUO010000047.1, forward strand.
TTCTTCTGAAGCCAACGGAACAATTATTCAGGTTTACGAGAATGGAGTTGCTGAAGGGTCAACAACAACAGTCACAAGTGGTGCTTGGACAGCTTCAATAGGTATCAGTATTAATCCGGGTAACATTATTACTGCAAAAGCAATAGCTCCTTGTAAAACACAAAGTGTCGCTTCAGCAGGGATCACGGTTGGATTGCAAACGATAGATGCATTATTAGCAATCACCACTTTTCCTATCATTGAACAAATGACATCCGTTTCTGGTGCAGGGACTAATGGAAACACGATTCAACTATACATTGATAATGCACCAATAGGAACTCCGGTGCTGGTTTCAGGAGGAACATGGACTGTTTCACCACTCAATATTGTTGATCTTTACCCACTTGGAGTTGTGCAAGCAACTTCGACTTCACCAACAGGTTGTGCAAGTGTTCTTTCTGCTGGAGTTATAGTAATCTGCATCCCGCCTCCGCTAACTTTGAGTGTTAGTCCAGATACCGCTATCGTTTGCTCAAGCAGCGTTGTTGCAAACGTTATCGTAACGGCTTCAACCCCTTTAATTGTTTACCAATTGACAAATGGCGGTGTGAATTCCGGTTCATCTGTTTTAGGTACAGGTGGCAATATTATTCTCACATCAGCTACACTCACATCAAATACAACATTAAAGGTAAAGGCATTTAAAATTCCTCCGGGAAGCTGTACCGCATACCTAGATGATACAATTCTTGTAATGGTAAATGCATATCCTACATTAGCATTAACTGTAGGTGCAAGCACAAATCCTGTGTGCGCAGGGATTTCAACAAATGTGACAGTGGCTGGTTCTCAGGTTGGTTTCAGCTACCAATTAAGAGATAATGTTGATAATTCTCTAGTGGGAACAGTAGTTGCTGGAACAGGGGGAATAATAAATTTACCTACAGGAGCTTTATTAGCTACTACTACATTTAATGTTTTAGCTATCGGAGTTTCTCCGTCCAATTGCAGCGGACAGCTTTCATCAACCATAACAATAACGGTTAATCCCGCACCTGCTGCACCAACCGGAATGGCTTCACAGACTTTCTGTAGTTCTTCAAGCCCAACAGTTGCAGGCCTCACAGCTACCGGCACTTCCATACAATGGTATGCGGCTGCATCGGGAGGAAGTCCTTTAGCAGGAGCTACAATTTTAACAAATGGAACTAGTTATTATGCGACACAAACTGTTGGAGGTTGTGAAAGTATTACCAGATTTCAAGTGACAGTAACTTTAACAACTGCGCCAGCAGCAACAATTTCTTATAGCGGAACACCTTATTGTACTAGCGTGGTTGGTTCACAAGCGGTAACCTTAACAGGAACAAGCGGAGGAACTTATTCTTCAACAGCAGGATTAACAATAAGTGCAGCAACGGGAGCAGTAACACCTAGTTCATCTACAGCAGGAACTTATACTGTAACCTATACCATTGTAGCAAGCGGTGGTTGTGCTTTATTTACAACTACAACTTCTGTAACAATCACAACTGCGCCAGCAGCAACAATTTCTTATAGCGGAAGTCCATTCTGCTCTTCTATTTCAACACCGCAAAGTGCATCATTAACCGGAACATTTGGAGGAACTTATTCTTCAACTGCAGGATTAACAATTAATGCTGGAACAGGAGAGATTATACCTTCAACAAGTGCATTAGGAGCATATACTGTTACATATACAATTGCGGCTTCTTCAGGATGTCCTGAATTTACTACTACGTCAAGTGTTACAATTTCGAATGGCGCTTCAGCAACAATTTCTTATAGCGGAAGCCCCGTTTGTACAAATGCAGGAGTTCAAACTGTAACAATAACCGGAACAACTGGAGGCACCTATTCTTCAACTGCCGGTTTAACTCTTAATTCAAGCACCGGTGAAATTGATCCGGCTACCAGTACTGCCGGAATGTATACGGTTACTTATTTTATTCCTGCATCAGGAGGGTGTGCTGCTTTCTCAACAACTGCATCCGTTACAATTATTGCCGCTCCTTCTGCTACAATTTCATACAGCGGATCACCTTTCTGTTCGGGTCTTGTAGCTGCACAAAGTGTTACAATTACAGGAACAACAGGCGGAGCATATTCTTCAACTGCAGGATTAACAATTAACGCCGCAACAGGTGCTATTACGCCTAGTTCTTCTACCCTCGGCACATATACGGTAACGTATACCGTTGCTGCCTCTGGAGGATGCGCTGCATTTACAACGACAACGAGTGTTACAATTACAGCTGCACCAACTGCAACAATTACCTATGCTGGAACACCTTTCTGTTCGGGTATTGTAGCTGCACAAAGTGTTACACTTACAGGAACTTCGGGTGGCGCATATTCTTCTACCTCAGGTTTAACAATCAATGCGTCGACAGGTGCTATTACACCTAGCTCCTCTACTGCTGGAACATATACGGTAACGTATACCGTTGCGGCCTCTGGAGGATGTGCTGCATTTACAACGACAACGAGTGTTACAATAAATCAAACTCCACTAATTCCAATTTTAGGAAGCAATTCCCCAATTTGCATAAGCCAAACAATTAATTTAACAGCTTCAAGTGCTGGAGCTACTAGCTATTTATGGGCTGGCCCGAATTCATTTTCTTCGGCACTACAAAATCCTAATATAATTAATGCATCCTTAATTATGTCTGGAACCTACTCTGTTACTGCAACAGATAATGGTTGTACTTCTTTACCTGCATCTGTTACAATTGTTACTCAAGATTGTTCTCCAATAGCAAACATGGATACAATTTCTGTTTATGAGGATAGCACAGTAATAATTGAGATATTAGGAAATGATACTGACCCACAAAACAATATCGATTCAACTAGTGTTGTAGTAATTTCACCTCCAAATAATGGATTTGTTTCAATTGGAGTTGGAGGTGTTCTAGTATATACACCTAATCCTGATTTCAATGGACCTGACACCTTAATATACCAAATTTGCGATAACTCACTTCCTGTTCCATTTTGTGATACAGCTATTGTTTACATTACTGTTACTCCGGTAAATGATGCACCGATTGTAACTGATACTACTATTACAACACCTGAAGATAGTACGATCACAGTTTGTTTACCCATACTAGATGTTGATGCAGGACAAACATATGCTGTTACTTCATGCGGTGCGCCATTAAATGGAACAGCTACCTCAACTGTTACTGGAAATCAAGTTTGTATTACTTACACGCCAAATCCAAACTTTAACGGAGCGGATAGTTTATGCATTGTTGTTTGCGATAATGGTGTCCCTTCATTGTGTGACACCGCTATGGTAGTTATTACTGTTACTCCGGTAAATGATGCGCCGATTGTAACTGATACTACTATTACAACACCTGAAGATAGTACGATCACAGTTTGTTTGCCGATACTAGATGTTGATTCAGGCCAAAGTTATACCGTGAGTTCATGTGGCAGTCCATTGAATGGAACATCTTCATCAGCTGTCATCGGCAACCAGGTTTGTGTGACTTACACTCCGAATGCAGGTTATAACGGAATGGATAGTTTGTGTATTATAGTTTGTGATAACGGAATTCCTTCGTTGTGTGACACAGCTATGGTAGTTATTACTGTTACTCCGGTAAATTACCCTCCAATAGTAAATGATACAATTGTTACAACACCTGAAGATAGTGTGATCACAGTTTGTTTACCTATTGCAGATGCTAATTCAGGACAAACTTATTCAGTAAGTTCATGCGGAAGTCCGCTGAATGGAGCAGTTTCATCAAGTGTTAGCGGCAACCAGGTTTGTATAACCTATACTCCAAATCCAAACTTTAACGGAGCGGATAGTTTATGCATTGTTGTTTGCGATAATGGTGTCCCTTCATTGTGTGACACAGCTATGATAGTGATTAATGTTACTCCGGTAAATGATGCACCGATTGTAAATGACAATACTATTACAACACCTGAAGATAGTACGATCACAGTTTGTTTGCCGATACTAGATGTTGATGCAGGCCAAAGTTATACCGTGAGTTCATGTGCCGACCCTGTTAATGGAACAGCCACGGTTTCAGTAATTGGTAACCAGGTTTGCATCACCTATACACCAAATGCTGGATTCAATGGTATAGATAGTTTATGTATCACAGTGTGTGACAATGGCTCTCCTTCACTTTGTGATAATGCTATGATTTACATTTCCATTTCTCCGGAACCTACTGTCACAATACCTTCCGAACTTGTTATACCTCAAGGTTTCTCACCAAATGCGGATGGGACAAATGATCTATATGAAATTTTAGGGATTGGAAATTATCCAAACAACAAGTTCATCATCTTTAACAGATGGGGTAACAAAGTATTCGAAGCTCAGCCATATTCAAATACATGGGATGGAAAAGTTAGTCAGGGACTCCGTCTTGGAGGAAATGAACTTCCTGTTGGAACTTATTTCTATATTCTAGATTTAGGTGATGATACTCCTGCATTGAAAGGATATATTTACTTGAACCGTTAAAAAATAATTTTAAAACACAGGTTAAAAAAGATAAAAAATGAAAGCACTCAAAAAAATACTAGTTATTGTTTTATCAGTGGCAACCGGGGCCCTCACGGCCCAACAGGATCCGATGTTTACCCATTATATGAATAATACAATTGCGGTAAATCCAGGGTATGCCGGTACAAGTGAAGCATTGTCACTTACGGCCTTGCATCGTTCGCAGTGGGTAAATTTTGAAGGAGCACCTACCACTCAAACAATCACGATGCATACGCCCATGAAAAACAATAAAATGGGATTGGGAATCTCTGTAATCAATGATAAAATTGGACCTGTAAATACAACAGGTGCCTATGTTGATTATTCCTATATGCTGAAATTAAATGAGAAATCGAAATTGTCATTTGGTTTAAGTGCCGGAATAAATTACATGCAAGCTGGTTTAGCTAACCTTACAGTCATCCAGCAGAATGATATTGCTTTTCAGGAAGATGTCAATAGCAAGCTTTTACCAAATTTTGGTTTTGGAATGTATTACTTTACAAAACGTTTTTATGCAGGGATTTCCTCACCAAAATTACTCGAAAATAATTTCAACACTAACACCATAAATGGAACAACAAAACTTGCAACTGAAAAGCGGCATTATTTTTTTATTGCTGGAGGTGTAATGAGACTCAATTCGGAAGTAGAATTCAGGCCAACCACATTTGTTAAAGCAACCATGGGGGCACCTATTGAAGCTGACATCACCGCCTCTTTTATTTTCAATAAACGTATTCTAATTGGCGGAATGTATCGGACAGGAGATGCTATTGGACTGCTTGCAGGTTATTATATCACCAACCAGTTCCATGTAGGATACTCGTTCGATTGGTCTTATGGGAACCGTACTTTCCTATACAATCAAGGAAGTCATGAAATTATACTGACATATGATTTTATTTTTAATGATAAGCAAAAGGTGCGTTCACCAAGATATTTCTAATTAATAAATCAAAAGATAGAAAGTCAAAAGCCAAAAAAAGATATGAAAAAATTAGTGCTTAGTTTTGCAATAATATTATTTTGTTTTACTCAATTTGTAGTAGCGCAAAAATCAACAAAAGAAATCAAGGGAGATCAATATTATTCTCTTTATTCTTTTGATAAAGCAGTAGAAAAATATTCTCAATCAAATGTACTCACAATTGAAGGGAAAAGAAAATTAGCGGATAGTTATCGTAATACTGGAAATACTGCAAAGTCGGAAGAAGTATATGCAACTTATATTAATGATACAAGTGCATTGGCTGATGATTTCTATAATTACGCATCGGTTTTAAAGGCCAACGGGAAATATGATGAAGCCAACAAGTTTATGGATAAATTTAAATCTGTTAACCCTAACGATTTACGTGCAAAAAACTATGTTGCTAATAATGCCCAATTAACAAATTTGTTAAAAGATCAAGGGAAATATAAAATTGAGCACCAAAATATTAATTCTGATCAACAAGATTTTGGTACTTCTTATTATAATGGAAAAATTGTTTTTGCATCAAGCAGAGGTGGGTCTCAGTTTGTCAAAAGAAGTTACAACTGGAATCAAAAACCATTTTTAAATTTATATGTTTCCGAAGTTTCTACTGGTCAATTGAAAGAGCCTTCGAACTTAAATAAAAAAATAAACAATAAATTACATGAAGGCCCTGCTAGTTTTAATAGTGAAGGAACCTTTATTGCATTTACGAAAAACAATTATGCAGGAAAAAGCAGTGATGGTGTTGTAAAACTACAAATCTTTTTTAGTTCCTTAAAAGATGGTAAGTGGAGCAAAGAAGAAGCGTTTAAATTAAATAATGCTGAATATTCTGTCGGACATCCATGTTTAACTGCCGATGCAAGTACTATGTATTTTGCAAGTGATATGCCAGGAGGTTTTGGTGGGGCGGATTTGTATCGTATCAAAAAAGATGCGACAGGTGCTTGGGGAGCTCCTGAAAATTTAGGAGATAAAGTGAACACAGAAGGAAATGAAATGTTTCCATTTTTTCAAGAAGACAACGAAATTTTATTTTTTGCATCTAACGGACATATCGGTTTAGGTGGTTTAGATATGTTTGTAACATCTATTGAAGGAACGGGGTTTGGAAAAGTATTAAATGCAGGAGCACCAATGAATACTCAATACGATGATTTTGCTTTGATTATTGATTCAAAAATGAAAATGGGTTACTTTTCTTCAAACAGAGCAGGTGGAAGTGGAGATGATGATATTTATTCTTTCGAATTATTATCTCCTTATGTGTTTGGAAAAACAATCAAAGGAATTGCTAAAGATAAATCAGGTTCAATTGTGCCGGGAGTAACCGTTAGCATCACCGATGATTCTGGAAAACAAATTGGGACAGTATCGGTAGGAACGGATGGAGCCTTTTCTTTTACTGTGGACGCAGATAAGAATTACAAACTGTATGGATCTAAAGAAAAATATTTTGACGGAGATAAAAATGTAACCAGTGCCGTTAAAGAAGATGTAATCAATGCAGATGTTGTTCTTGAAAAAGATCCAGGCATCTCCTTGTATGGTTTGATCATTGATAAGGAAAACAAAAAACCGCTTGAAGGTGTTAACATTAAACTGATCAATAATATAACTGGAATAGAAGAAATCGTCAGCTCATCGGTCGCCGGAGATTTCCGGAAACCATTGATTGGGATAAAATTAAATGACAGGATGAGTTATAATATGACACTAAGCAAGCAAGGGTATCTGTCGAAAACATTCACATATACTAAACAAATTGATAAAGAAGGCCGTTACGACATTCATCAGGAAATGGATCTCACATTGGAAAAAATCAAAGTCGGGGCTGACCTTGCTAACCTAATCGATATCAAGCCGATCTACTTTGACCTTGCAAAATATCTGATCAGAAAAGATGCAGCTATAGAGTTGGATAAGATTGTAAAGGTAATGAATGAAAATCCTTCAATGGTTATTGAACTTGGTTCTCATACAGATTGCAGGGGAACAGCGTCGGCAAACGACAAGTTATCTGCTAATCGCGCAGCTGCTTCAGCAGAATATGTGAAAAAACGGATTACAAACCCTGAGCGAATTTATGGAAAGGGCTATGGAGAATCTAAACTAAAAAATGGATGCGGTTGTGAAGGAACTGTTAAATCAACATGTAAAGAATCGGAACACCAGGAAAACAGAAGAACTGAATTTATCATTATTAAAATGTGATATGTTTATGATTTTTTTGTAGATGAAATATCTCAAAAAAAAAGGTAATGGTGCAAAAAATAGTTGGTGTTTTTGTAAAAAATAACTCTTATTATAGTCCCGTAAATCAAACGAGGACATTGGCTCTGCTGGAGAGCAACCAATTAGCAATATGATTTGCTACGAAGAATAGAAGTGGTCTTGTAAATA
>CAMCUO010000048.1 GCA_945879015.1 Chitinophaga pinensis
ACAGGTTTTTTTCTTGGCTTGGATAATTTTGCTAATTCAGCAATCCGTTTAATGTGTGCAGGAGTAGTTCCGCAACAGCCACCAACAATGTTTAAAAATCCAGCACGTAAAAAATCTTCAATCTGGTGTCCCATTTCATGCGCATCCTGATCGTATTCACCAAACTGATTTGGCAATCCAGCATTAGGATAAGCACTTACATAAAATGGAGCTTTATTTGAAAGTTCTTCTAAATACGGACGCATGTCTTTTGCACCCAAGGCACAATTTAAACCAACACTTAATAAATCAACATGGGAAATGGAATTTAAAAATGCTTCTGTTGTTTGTCCTGATAAAGTTCTACCACTAGCATCGGTAATTGTTCCCGAAACCATTACCGGCATCTTGATGTTTTTTTCTTTGCATACATTTTGAATTGCAAACAAAGCAGCTTTTGCATTGAGTGTATCAAAAATCGTTTCCACCAATAATAAATCACAACCACCTTCAATCAATCCCCGAGCTTGTTCCGAATAAGCAATTACCAACTCATCAAAAGTAGTTGCACGAAATCCTGGATCGTTTACATTTGGTGACAAGGAAAGTGTTCTGTTAGTCGGACCGAATGCACCTGCAACATAGACCCCACCCCGGCCCTCCCCGTTGGGAAGGGAGGGAGCTTCGGCTAAAAATTCCGCTACCGCCTCTTTTGCTATTCTCGCTGATTCGTAATTTAACTCGTATGCAAGTTCTTGCAAATCGTAATCAGCCATTGCAATAGTAGTTGCACTGAATGTATTTGTTTCAATGATATCAGCACCTGCTTTTAAATATTCTTTGTGAATGGCTTTGATGATCTGAGGTTGAGTTAAAGAAAGCAAATCGTTGTTGCCTTTCAAATCTTTGTGAAAATCTGCAAAGCGTTTGCTTCTGAAATCTTTTTCTTCCAGTTTGTATTGTTGAATCATAGTGCCCATTGCACCATCAATCACTAAGATTCGTTTTTCTAATTCTTTTTTTATGTCAATCATAGTCTAGACCTCACCCCCTGCCCCTCTCCTTGTTCAAGGAGAGGGGTGTGGCTCCGTTATTTTAATTTTCCGTAATATAGTTTCGTATCGTATTCTATTGTCACTTTGCCTTCTTCCGCAAAGCGAGTAAATATTTTTTTCAGAACGCTCATCATAAAATCAAAATCCTTATGTCCTTCAGCAGGCATATAGGATGATGAAAGTGTTCTTCCTTTCAATCCTTCCAAATCAAAGTATTGGTAATTTAAAAATGATTCCATTTGGTAATCGTTCGTAAAAAAACTGTTAATTATTTTTTCATCTATGTTTTTGTGGTTTACTTGTAAATAATCTGTTGCAAACATTTTTATAAAATCCTCATACGATTGTAAAAACTGTGTTGTATTTGTCCTTCTGTCATTCCACATCAAAATCACTAGTCCGCCTGGTTTTAATATTCGTTTAAATTCTTCTTTGCTTTTTACTTTATCAAACCAGTGAAATGCTTGTCCTGCAACAATCAAATCCACACTGTTATTTTCCAAACTTGTATTTTCTGCTGTGGCATCCACACTTTTAAAATTGGTGTACCCCGACAATACTCTTTCTGCTGCTTTACGCATTTCGTTGCTTGGTTCAACTCCAAAAACTGTGTTCCCTTCCTTTAAAAACAATTCAGAAGAAATTCCAGTTCCGGAACCAATATCTGCAATTAAACTATCCTTTTTTAAAAATCCTTTTTGTTTTAAAAAAGAAATAACATCAAACGGATAATCTGGTCGAAATTTTATGTCGTTGTGCACTCTGTTACTAAATCTGTTTAACGTATCCATAAAAAAACTCCTCTCACTTTTTACAGTCAGAGGAGTTATATTATTTTGTTTTATACATTTCAAAAATATACTCTGACTTATCTATTCCATGCAAATGCATAGACAGGAATTAGCACCGTTTCCTTTCAGAAGGTTGCTAAGGCATCAAAGGGTCTGTCCCTCCGCCTTTCTTGATAAGTTAGTAGAATCGAAAATTTAATTTTCATAAAATTTCAGATTATACAATCCCAAGCTTGCCTCGGGGACTTTAAAGAACTGGCTCAAAGATACTTAATATTCGATTATTTACAAAAAAAATCCCCCTGCAAAATGCAGAAGGATCAGGTTATTTAAACAATGTCTTTTACTTAAATCCTACTACAATAGCCACACATCCACTATTATCTAATGTTTGACCTGCTGGTGCTTCCGGAGTAATAATTTCTAAAGTCAAATCCTGTGTAGATTCAACGTTAAAGTCCCACATAATTGTTCCATATGCCTTTGTTGTAAAAACAACATTTCCTTGAGCATCTTTAATATTCAATTGAATTTTTCCAAGTTTATCATCTGCGGTAATCAATAAACGATATTCATCACCATAATAAAAGGTAGCCGACAATTGTGTTTTATCTCCATTCAATAATACAGTACTAAATACTTGTTGTGTATTTAAATAAGGCTTTAGTTTCGATAAACTTTTTTTAGCAAAACCATTACATTGCCCGTAGCTTGCCGTATTGTATACTAATACTATAAAAAGTATTCTAAAAATATTTTTCATTTGCTGGGATTTTTAAGGTTTAATAATTTTAGCTCTAATGTCTGCTACGATTGAAGTAATTTTTTCAATTTGCTCATTTGATAAATTGTAATTTGATTTCCCTCCTATGGTCATTACTTTTTTTGTAGTGTCCACTTCAGTGGTCGCTTTTTCTTCAACAACGGCACTTTCATCATATACGGCTTTTATGCTCCGTAAATCAGTTAAAACTCCAGAAACATCTGATTCATTTACTGTACTTACCAGCATAATTAAATTATTTAATGAACCTCTTAATTCACCAATTCGAGCATAAATACCTTTATTGTCTTTAACTGTTTTTGCAACGTGCGTTCCTACATACAATCCTTCAATAAATCCACCAGCCAAAACAAGAACAGAAATATGTGATTGATCATTTTCTTTTAAAGCTTCGTTTGAACTGAGGAATAATTCTGAAATGATAAATAATAAAGAATCGCGATTTCCAGTATTTTTTTCCATTTGTTCCATTACAGAAGCAGAAAAACTGGTTGTAATTCCTAACTCTTCAGCCAATTTTTTAGAACTGGTTAAATAGGACATTACTTCTTGAGGCTGATTAAAAATAGCTGAATAACTCAAATCAGCACCGTAAACACCTAGATTTAGAGCTTTGCTATTTACAGATGAATATTTTGAAGAGTTCTCCGTCGGATTTAATACTTTTTTATCATACCCCGCACCAGCGCGCTTAAGCATTTGTCCTATTTGAATAGGAGATGGAATTGAATAAAAAGCATTTTCTGCACGATGCATTGGAATTGAATCTATTTCAGGAATAGAATCGTTTGTTCCGTTTTCATTGCCATTGTCTCCGCTGCAGCTCGCTAATAGAAGAAACGAGAGTATAAAACTAGCTTTCAGAGAATTTTTTATTATTGAATTAATTACCATATGTATAAGGTTTAATAGGTTAATGCAAAAATACAAGCAAATATATGGTATTTTTTTAAAATCTAGTTTGATTGGCTGGAATTGTTGATTTAATTGCCAGTATTAGTATATTTGAAAATAAAATAAATGAAAAAAATTCTATCCATATTTCTTCTTTGTCTGAGTTCCCAAGGGAATTCACAAGTCAATGTTGACAGCCTTTGGAATGTCTGGAATAATGAAAATCGCCCTGATACAATAAGATTGCAAGCAATGCAACGTATTTGTATAAAAGGTTATTTATATTCAAAACCTGACAGCGCTTTTATAGTTGCAAATACTATGTACGATTTTGCATTAGAAAAAAATCTTAAAGTGTATCTAGTTTCTGCATTGAATATTCTTGGTGCTTCCTGTTCTATTCAAGGCGACAATGTCAGAGGAATCGCATATTTTACACGCAGTTTAAAAATTGCTGAAGAAATAAAAGATTACAAAAGCATGATAAATAGTTATAACAACATTGGTGTGATTTATCATGAGCAACGAAATGATGAAAAAGCTATTGAATATTACTCTTTGAGTTTAGCTATCAGCGAAAAGTTAAATAAGAAAAGCGGTATTGCTTTTGCATTAGGCAATTTAGGTAATGTATATAATGAATTGAGACAATATGATAAAGCATTATCAGCACAAAACAGATGTTTACAGTTAACAGAAGAGATCGGAGACAAAGAAGGGCATGCAAACGCACTTCACTCTTTAAGTGTCATTCATCTCGATAAAGAGGAATATGAAAAAACACTGGACTTCAGTAAAAGAGCACACAATGAGTATGAAAAGCTGGGCGACCTGCAAGGAATTGCAAACACCTTTACCTTTACAGCATTGGCTTATAGTAGAACTGGTCAAAAACAAAAAGCAATAGAACATTTGAAAAAAGCTTTGGCTATTTCTCAGGAATCGGGTTTTGTAGGTAGTATGCGGGAGATCAGCCAGTATTTATATGAGATTTACAAGGAAGAAGGAAAATCGCAGGAGGCATTACTCATGCACGAATTGTACATTACGATGCGCGACAGTATTGCAAATGAAGAGAGTCAACGAGTAGTGATGCAAAATGAAATGCAATACAATTTTGACAAGCAAAAGGCTTTAGATAGAAAAGAGCAAGAAAAACAACTAGCAATTTCTATAGAGCAAGGAGAAAAACAAAAAATTATCAGCTATTCAATTGCTGTAGGATTAATACTTGTAATACTTTTTGCTCTTTTCGTTTTCAATCGTTTGCGCTTAACTAAAAAACAAAAAGAAATTATCGAATTGCAAAAAAATTTAGTAGAAGAAAAACAAGCAGAAATTTTAGCTTCCATTAGCTATGCTAAACGATTGCAAGATGCTATTTTGCCCCCATTAACTTTTGTAAAAGAACATCTTCCTGAATCGTTCATTTTCTATAAACCAAAAGATATTGTTGCTGGAGATTTTTATTGGATGGAAGTTATAAACAAAAACATTCTCATTGCTGTTGCAGATTGCACAGGCCATGGCGTACCAGGAGCGATGGTTTCAGTAGTTTGTAGTAACGCCTTAAATAGAGCCGTATTTGAATTTGGAATTACTGATCCAGGAAAAATATTAGACAAAACAAGAGAATTGGTATTACAAACTTTTTCTAAAAGTGATGCTGATGTAAAAGACGGAATGGATATTTCACTTCTTTCAATCAATAAAGTTTCTAGAAAAATTAACTGGGCAGGAGCAAACAGTCCATTATGGTACACTAGCAAAAGTGAGCTCTTCGAAATAAAAGCTAATAAACAACCAATTGGAAAAACTGAAAACTATAGTCCTTTTGTGACACATACCATTCAACTTAATGAGGGAGATTCCATTTTTATGTTATCTGACGGTTTTGCAGATCAATTTGGTGGAGACAAAGGGAAGAAATTTAAATACAAACCACTTAAAGAAATGCTTTTGCAAAATTCTGATTTATCTCACGAAAAACAATTACAACAATTAGGATTTGTTTTTGAAACTTGGAAATCAAATTTAGAACAGGTAGATGATGTGTGTGTTATAGGTATAAGGCTATAATTAAGGATAAAGCTTATTCTGTTTTTCTATCTTTTTTTTCAACGAATTGTATTCCTTACTCTTTTTCAGCCTGATTGAGAAGCATTTATTGGGCTTGTTTACGCGGAAAATGTTTGTTTTTCCATGCGATCACTTTAGCATCTATTTGTTTTTTAAAGAAAAAGTATGCTCCCAGCATCAGAATAATGTAAGGCAGAGTCATCAAGTACAATATTCCTGTATTCAATTCCTTACCAATTGAACCTCCATTATTTAAATCACTTTCTACCGATGTTTTACACATGGCACATTGTGCATATGTATTAGCATTGCCGATAAGCAGCAACACAAGCAAAACACAATATGATATGACTCTTTTAAATTTCATCTATAAAATATACTAAATTAATGAGTGTAAAACGGAGAAATCATTACATAAACCACAACGCCTGTAATGGTGACATACAACCAAACGGGATAACTCCATCTAGTAAGTTTTCTATGCTTTTTAATGTATTCTACTCCGCCTTCAGTCTGACTTTTCAATCCATAGTAAAAGGATAATAAAATTAAAGGCAATACAACGGCTGCTAAAATAATATGACTAATTAAAATAATTAAATAAACAGTACGAGCTGGACCATCTATTGGATAGCTTGTTTCTTGAGCCATCCAATGATAAGTAATATAAGAAACTAAAAAAAGAGAAGATAAAACAAATGCAATGATGTTTAATTTTTTATGAACTGCAATATTTTTTTCTTTGATCATGTACAACGACAATAATAAAAGTAAAGTGCATGTTCCATTTAAAAAAGCATTCAGTTTAGGTAGTTTGTAAACAAAATCAGGAATAATTTCAGGAACTGGAAGAATTTTTCTGTTTAAGATTACTACTGCAACAAATACAAAAATGGAAATTCCCATTACAATTCTGAATACTGTTTTATCGCTCATATTATATTATTTTTTTCCTGGATTACCAATTACAATTTCGTCTCTCTTAGTATGTTTAATATATTCAGCCATCAATACTTTAATAGCATCCATTAGATTAGATACTTCTTTTATATTTGTTCCATCAAAAATTCCTCTGATGCGTTTTTCTTTATCTACTAAAATAAAAAGTTCGCTGTGAACAAAATCATCTGGTCCACCATCGCCTTCAGTAGCATTTAATAAATAACTATTGCGTGCCATGTCGTACAAGGCTTTTTTATCTCCAGTAACAAAGTTCCAGGTTTTTGTATCTGCATGCACCATTTCTGAATACGCCTTGAGTATAGGAACAGAATCGTTTTCGGGATCTACTGTATGCGAAAGAATTTGAACCAATCCTTTTGTATGAGCAAATTTTTGTTGAACACGAATAAGTTCAGTTGTCATTTTCGGACAAATGGTTTGACATTTAGTAAAAAAATAATCTACCACATATATTTTCCCTTCGTAATCTTTATCGGTAATTGTTTTTCCGTCTTGATTAGTAAAACTAAAAGGTGCTATAGTGTGATAAATTGTATCGCCATTAGGAGCCAAGTCCTTTTCACCATAATACTGTAAGTGAATAAAGTTAGTTTTACCAACAGATAAAAAAACATATAATAAAGAAGGAAATGAAAGTAGAAAAACAAGAATTAATAATTTCTTTTTGTCTTTATAAAACGGTGTTTTTATAGGCGAATTCATGGTCACAAAAGTACAAACAAAAATGGTCTAACAAAGATTGTGAGAACATTATAATGTATTTCATTTAAAGGCGGACTAGTGATGTCCTTCAGCAGGTTTTGCTTCGCCTTCATGTGCATCCTTTGTATCGTGTCCAGCAGGAGCATCATGTCCGTGACCATGCTTAGCATCTTCGTTCAATTGAATTTTTTGATTAACAATAATCATATCCATTGGATGCTTATTTACTTTTGCATAATTCGACTCTTGAACACAAAGCCAAATCAAATACACAATAAATACAGTGTAAGGTGCAAGAATAGTATATTTCATTGCCTTTTTCTCATCACCCAAGTGCATAAAACTAAATACAATGAAATATGCTTTTCCAATTGTTAGTCCAATGAAAATAACTTTCAACATCATACCAGATGTTCTATCATCGTTTAATAAACCCATACTAGACGCCTGAAATCCAATGATAAGTTCTAAGATGGTAACACCAAGCATAATCCAGAAAACATTCCAAAGCTTTCTACGCTTTTTCTTTCCAGCTTCTTCGCTGTGATGAGCCATTAACTCATACTGTGGGTAATCATCGTGAAATTCTGACATACTTTAAAAAATTATAAATTATAAATCCTAAATTAAAATGTACTTAGCATCCGTCACCCTGAGCGTAGTCGAAGGGAAAGGGCTACAATGTTTGTGTTACAATAGATAGAAGAAGGTAAATACGAATACCCAAACTAAATCCACAAAGTGCCAATACAATCCTGTTTTTTCAATCATTTCATAGTGTCCCCGTCTTTCGTATGTTCCTGCTAACACATTTATGAAAATTACAATATTTATGATAACTCCACTAAATACGTGGAATCCGTGGAAACCTGTAATAAAGAAAAAGAAGTTGGCAAACACGGGTAATCCATATTCATTGGTTTGCATATTGGCTCCGTAAAAAGTATCCGTGACCCATTCACCATCTCTAACGAAATTACGAACTGCACCATGATCTGTTCCAACAATGAAGTGATACCACTCCCAAGCTTGAGAACCAACGAACATTGCACCACCAATAATGGTTAAGAACAACCAAAAAGTTACTTTTTTCTTATCGTTACGATGACCTGCTTCCACAGCTAATACCATAGTTACAGAAGACATAATCAAAATCAAAGTCATTAAACCCACATAAGCCAAAGGAATATGACCAGAATAACCTGGGAAATGTGTAAACACATCGCCTGGATTAGGCCATACTTCTGGATGTTTATGGCGCATAAAACCATATGCACATAATAAACCTGAGAATGTTAAAGCATCAGATACAAGGAAAAACCACATAAACATTTTTCCATAACTAACGCCAAATGGGGATTTCCCTCCACTCCAAGCTGAACCTGAATCTGTTTCTGTTGCTGCGTGACTTGACATAATTTTACTAATTATAATTCCTGCTTAAAGCAAGAAGGTTAAAACTTATTTCGGGTGCTAATATGCAAAATATTCTTTTAATTTTCAACGAGCAAATAACAAAAATAAAAACAAATATATCCACAACACATCTAAAAAATGCCAGAAGATTGCGCAAAGCTTTATCCCTAAAAGGTTTTCGGAGTTGTATTTATGTAATATAGATTTAATCCAAACTACGAGTAAGGCCACTAAACCGAATGCCAAGTGGGCTAAATGCAGACCTGTTAGTACATATAAAAATGAACCTGCTGCATTGCTCTGGTTTCCTGCAAAAAACACCTTTTGATCTACCAAAACAGACCAAGCTTGGAACTGGCAGAGTACAAATGCAATTCCCAACAAAAGCGTTAATAAAGAGCCCATTTTAATGCTTTTAAAATCGTTCTTTCTTGCTGCCGATAATGTCCAATTCATTGTAACACTGCTAATTATGATTACAGCTGTACTTATATAAAACATCTGAGGTAGCTCAAAATCTAACCAATTCCCCGCTCCTCTTCTCACCCAATAAGCACTTGTAAATGCTCCAAAAAGCATCACCATACTTACCATGGCAATCCATAGCAATGGCTTTGATACTTTTTCTTTTATTTGACGTTGTTCTTGTTCTGGACTAAGTTGAGTTTCCATTGATAGTGTATTATCCATAAATTACTGCTAATTGAATTGCGGGTAAATAAAAGAAAGAGCCGAACATTAATTTACGTGCGGCTTCCACTGTACATTCCCTGTACAAAATATAAGCTTGATATAAAAAATAAATGCTGCAAAAAGAGATGATAATGGAAGATATAAAGCCTGAAAAGTTGAACATCACTGGCATTAAACTGATTGGATATAAAAATAAAGTATAAACCAAAACTTGAAAAGCACTGCTTTTGTCACGGCCACCAGGAGAAGGCAACATTTTAAATCCTGCTTTTTTATAATCATCGTCCAACACCCAAGCTATTGCCCAAAAGTGAGGAAACTGCCAAATAAACTGACCGGCAAATAGAATCCAACCGATTAAAGGAACCGAACCAAATCCTTCTGTAGAAGCAACACAGCCTAACAATGGCGGAATTGCACCCGGGAAAGCTCCCACAAATACTGCAAAAGGTGTTACTCTTTTTAATGGTGTATAAACCACTGTATATAGCAACAGTGCTAATAAACCAAGTATTCCGCTAAGCGGATTCATAAATATCCAAAGTATGGAAATACCCGAAATTCCACAAATAGAAGCCAAAACCATAGCTTCCATCAACGTAATTCTTTCTTGAGGCAAAGGGCGATTTTGAGTACGCGTCATCAACTTATCTAAATCGCACTCAATAATTTGATTGAAAGCATTGGAAGAACCTGTTACCAAAAATCCACCTAAAATCAACCAACCAATGTGTGTCCAATTCACATAGTCAACTGCTGCTGCATAAGCAATTGCCGCTGAAAACACTACCAATGAAGCTAATCGGAACTTCATCAACATAGCATAATCACGCAATTTACTCGGTTGAGCTTCTACTTTTTCGATGGTATTTATGTTTTCGGTTTGCAAAAAATGGTTGCTCTTTAAAAGCTTGCAATTTTACCAATTATTAGGGGAATCTGAAAGGGAAAAATGAGAATTTAGACTATTTCTTGATTGTAGGGTATGAATGTGCCTCGAACTTCCGAAATAAAACTTTCGAAATCCGTATTGCGCTAATAATCATCATACAAATTGCATAAATCGCTTTTAATGCCGATAAAAACAAATGGGACTTGTTTGCTAGTGTATTTTCTTTGTTCAATTCTATCCGCTACACCCAATTCAATTTTTAAATTCATGCGTGTATCCAACATGTATGCTCCTCGTAAAGAAACCGTCATTAATGTTGTTTGAAATCCTTGAGTGGTATAATTGTTATAATCATCCGCACGATTTACATATGAAACAAAAATATTTTTACCATAATCTGTTCCAGTACTATCAGCACCGTAAACTGCATAAGTATATTTTGCTTCAATAAAAATTCGTTTGTGACGGTAATTTAAAAATGTTGCCGACTCAATAAAATTTGCGCCCAATGGATGCGCCAAAGGCTGATTCATGTGTCCGTAATTTTGTTGTACACTTCCGTGAGCATAGGTGAAAGGCCTAACATAATTGAATTCGGTTTGAAAATTAAGATGCTTAATTTTAAATAAATCAAAACTCTTAAATCCAATTTGATACGCTTGTTTATTTGCCCACCAACCCCATTTTGCAGTTGTATCGCCAGAAATTGAATGTTTTAAATCTGCCTTAACTTCTTTTAATAAAAACTCGTCCAGCAAAAGTTGTCCATAAAATTGTTGCTTCTTCGCAATTTTTATTTTGAAATTAAATCCAACAAATGCGTTGTCACTCGAACCCAAAGAATATTCTGCTGGACGAAAAAACATAATCGGATTTAAATAATTTACATCGTATCCGCGATGACGAGTACTGTCCGAACCTTGCCAAACAATGGATTCGAACAATCCGATATTAATTCGTTTTGTTGCATTCCAACTTAAATGATGAAAGGTGGCGTATTTATACAGCCAATCTTTTTTAAATCCGGATGGGTTGGTTGCGTCTCTCATCACTGTAAATAAATTTACGTAACTAAGTTTCCAAACTTTGGTCGTGATTTTTAAATACGGATAAGGTGCTGCTACATCTGATAAAAAAAGCGAACGATAACCATCGCCCCAGAAATGCTTATCCTGACCTAATTGAAAATTGAAAATTTTATTTGGTGAGTATGAAACATATCCCGAAAAATATTGATAAGCATATTGTGGATTTAACGAATCGTTTTTAGAAATATACGCATAACCCATTCCTGGAATTACTCCACTATTTCTTATCAAAGAATCGCTGTAAGAATTATAAACTCCTTTTCCACCCATTGCTTTAAAATTTAAAGCAAACTTATCTTTCCAAAACACTAATAAATTTCCACCTATCGCATAATCGCTTGTTAAGTGGGAATTTGCAGCCGACATATCATAACCTGTTTGTGCAGTCAATAAGGGGTAAATTTCAATTTGTCCTTTTGCTTTTTTATCCTTTTCTTCTGCTTTTGTTCCTTTTAACAATCTTGGGGAAACAGCAGTAGAATCTTTAATCAAATTTATTTCCTGAAGGCGATATGGTTTTACAAGAGTATGAGAATTTTCTTCTTTGTTGTTATAGTAATTATCAATTCCCCATAAAAAATCTCTATTGAGAGTGTAATTCCATTGCTGAGAAAAAGCAAAAGAATTCATCAACAAAAAAATGAAGCTAAAAAAATATTTATGAAAAGATTTAGTCATTGTCCTTTGCAGTTCTGTTTTTCTTTTTCTTGATGAAGAAAGGAATTTGAGCGAGTGTTAAAGAAACGGCAGCAACAATCATCAAAGTAAAATTTGCATTTATACTCGACAATGCAAGAGCAACCGTTAACCCTATTACTACAATGTTAAATAGGTAGATAGTTATTACAGTTCCTTTGTGACTCAAGCCAATATCCAATAAACGATGGTGCATATGATTTCTATCTGCCGAAAATGGTGAAACTCCTCTAACAGCACGATATATAAAAATCCGCAGGGTATCTACCAAAGGATAAACCAAAACTGCCATCGCAAAAATTGGTTTTGAAATATTGAGTACCACTCTGTTTTCTATTGAACTTACATCATAGCCAATTACTTTTATTGCGAGTATGCAAATGATTAATCCAATGGTTAAAGAGCCCGAATCGCCCATAAATATTTTAGCAGGAGAAAAATTGAAAATCAAAAAAGCAAGCAATGAACCCGATAATGCAAAAGCCAAGCAAGCCATTGCAGGATCTCCTGCCAATGCTAACCAGCAACCAAAAGCGGTGGAAGCAATAAATCCAACTCCAGCCGCTAGTCCGTCAACTCCATCAATTAAATTAAATGCATTTACTACAACTATATATGTAAAGAGAGATAAAAACACGCTTGTCCATAATGGCAAAACATCAATCCCAAATAATCCGTGCATATTCACAATTCGAATATCTGCCATTAACACAAGCACCATTCCAACCAACACGTGTGCGACTAATTTTTTTACCGGAGCAGTTCCAATAATATCATCTTTCACACCAACAAAAAACATGACTACTAAAGTTGCGACAATGTATTTATAATCGCTGATGCTTTTCGCTAATTGAGGGTAATCTTCTCTTTGTTCAGGAAACCATAATGAATAAGCAAACAGAGTTCCAGCAAAAATGATAACCCCTCCGATAGTTGGAACCATGCGTGTGTGAAGCTTACGCGTATCGCCAGGTGCATCAAACAAACGCTTAAGTATTGCAACTTTTATCAAGGATGGAGTTGACAAAAGCACCACAAAAAAAGATGTTACAAAAACGAGTATTAAAAATTCCATGTCCTATTAAACTTTTTATTTCCTTTGTCTTCGACTCCGCTCAGACTGACGGTTTGTGAGTGTCATTCTAAAAGAAATCAAATGTTTTGTGTTAAATTATTCCTTAAAAATCATAATAAAAATTAGAAAGCGATGTTCTTATTCCGAAATATACGAATTGTGTAGCACTTGACGTTTTTTCAGTCTTTTCTAAGCGATTTGTAAAACCCAATACAATATTAAAATTTGTAGAAGGATTCACCAGATAACCAATATGAATATCTTGAGTGCTGATAGTCGTTTTTAAACCTTGAGTAGTATGAATATTATCTAGCGATTGCGCAATTACAAAAGAATTATCCGATTTAAAAATATTTCCACCGAAATTCATACTCGTACTATCATTTCCTTTTACAGCATAGTTAGCTTTTATCTGAATAAAAAAATCTCTCAAACGATAATTAATAAAGCCAACCATTTCGGTGAAATTTGCACCTAATGGATGTGCCAAAGCCTGATTGTAATGTGTATAGCTTTGATAAGGATTTTGAGCTGCGTAAGCGTATGGTCGAACACTATTATATTCTGCTTGAATGTGTAAGTTTTTTATAGTGAACAAATCAAAATATTTAAATCCTGCCTGATAACCATATTTATTTCTTTTGCTATCTGCATACAAGCTCATATCATCCATCATAAATTGACCATACAATGAAATAGATTTAGTGATTTTTAATTTTAGTGTTGCGCCCATCAAAACATTGTTCTTTTCATTATCTAATCCATATGCGAGAGCGCTAACTCCAATAATTGGATCATACGTATGGAAATTCGTGTGTTGACGATTCATTGTATCTGATGCTTCCCAAATCATTCCTTGAAATAATCCTAATTGTAAACGATGAAATAAATTCGCACTCAAAAATTGAAAACTTCCGATTTTTTTCTGGAACAACCGTTCTACATTCGGAGGCGTGGTTACACCGCCATCTGTAAGATTCATAAACGAAGTATACAAATTGGTGTACTGAATATTTTTATAAGTAGTAGTTATTCTCGCATAAGGATAATTAAATGCATTATCTGATAAAAGTAAAGAACGATAACCATCGCCCACAAAATGTTTCCCGTGTCCGACTTGAATATTAAACATTTTTATGGGTGAATAAGAAACGTATCCAGAAGCCATAGCATAATCGTAACCATTCTTCTTGAATTTTTTTGCTCGTCCTTGTCCGGGAATTACATCGTACTGATAGTTTGCTCTTTGCGGAAATAAATCATTTGTTCCATCAATGTAATCATCAATATATTTTGCGTAGGTTGCTTGATTTTCGTAAAACGATGATTCGAAAGCAAATTTTTCTCCGATACTACCGCGAACTATAAATCCACGGGTGTTTTTGTAAAGTTTTTCTCCGCTAGTATCAGCGAGGTCTTTCCCGAATTCAAAATTGAAAAGTGGATCGATTGTGAGGTGAAATTTGTCGGAAGAGTCTCTAACAACAAAAAGACTTTCTGTTTTTAATTTACGGTAAATTAAAGATCTTGATTTGTCTTTTTCCTGATGAGTTATTGGAATAATACTAGGTTTGAAGCACGACAAGATTGGATTAAACTCAGCTCCTTGTTCAATAACAAAAGGTTCTTTTATCGAAGTATCTTGTTTTAATCTACCACCAGCTTTCTCAATATTTAATCCCCACTCTCTATTCAACTGTAAATTCTGCTGTGCACACAACGAATTCAGACATAAGACACAAGACATAAGACACAAGACTCTAAGCTTGCTCAAACTCTTGATAATTGATACCTGATACCTGATACTCATTACAATTTGTCTTTTACTTCAGAATAAACCCCAACAATTCCTTCTTCCAAATTAATTTTGTGTTTCCAACCAAAAGAATGAAGTTTGCTTACATCCATTAATTTACGAGGAGTTCCATCGGGTTTAGAAGTATCAAATTTTAATTCTCCTCCGAAACCAACAATTTTTTTAACGAGTAATGCTAAGTCTTTAATGGTAATATCTTCACCAACTCCAATGTTGACCAATCCAGCCTCGTTATAATTTTGCATCAAATAAAAACAAGCATCAGCTAAATCATCGGCATGTAAAAATTCGCGCATAGGTGAACCCGTTCCCCAAATTTCAACACTTGAAGAATTTTCTTTTTTAGCTGTATGGAACTTACGAATCAATGCTGGTAATACGTGTGAGTTTTTTAAATCGTAATTATCATTTGGTCCATACAGATTAGTCGGCATCACCGAAATAAAATTACATCCGTATTGAGACCGGTAGGCATCACACATTTTTATTCCTGCAATTTTTGCAATCGCATACGGTTCGTTTGTCTCTTCTAATAATCCTGTAAGTAAATAATCTTCTTTCAAAGGCTGAGATGCCAATTTAGGATAGATACAAGATGAGCCTAAAAACATTAATTTTTTTACGCCATTCAAATACGAGTGATGAATGATATTACTTTGTATCATTATATTTTCATAAATGAAATCGGCACGATAAGTATTGTTTGCAACAATTCCACCTACTTTAGCAGCTGCTAAAAAAACGTATTCGGGTTTTTCATTTGCAAAAAAATCAGCAACTTCTTGCTGATTTCTCAAATCTAGTTGGGTTGAAGTTCGCGTTACAATATTTGTAAAGCCATCTTTTTGTAATCGTCTGATAATAGCAGAACCAACCATTCCACGATGTCCGGCAACATATATTTTATTGTTTTTTTCCATAGAAATTATTCGTGGAAATTCATTACATCGTGACCACCATCCAATAAATATTTATCTCTCTCGAATAATTTCACATCACATTTCACCATTTCACTTACTAATTGTTGCAAAGTGTATTTTGGTTCCCAGCCCAATAATTTTTTTGCTTTAGATGCATCTCCAATTAATAATTCCACTTCTGTTGGTCTAAAATATTTAGGATCCACTTCTACTACCAATGCTCCTGTTTCGGCATTGTATCCTTTTTCATCTACTCCTTTTCCTTCCCATCTAATTTTTACTCCTACTTCAGCGAAAGCTAAGTCAACAAATTTACGGACAGTAATTTTTACTCCTGTAGCCAACACAAAATCATCTCCTTCTTTTTGTTGCATCATCATCCACATTCCTTCTACATAATCTTTAGCATGTCCCCAATCGCGCTCGGCATCCAAGTTTCCAAGGAATAATTTTTCTTGCATTTTCAAATGAATCTTAGCGACTGCACGCGTAATTTTACGAGTTACAAATGTTTCTCCACGTAAAGGACTCTCATGATTAAATAAAATACCGTTACAAGTATACATTCCGTATGCTTCACGATAGTTCTTAGTAATCCAAAAGCCATAAACTTTTGCTACACCATAAGGTGAGCGTGGATAAAATGGAGTTGTTTCTTTTTGAGGAATCTCCTGAACGTATCCATACATCTCAGATGTAGAAGCCTGATAGAAACGTGTTTTCTTTTCTAATTTTAGAATTCTGATTGCTTCTAATATTCGAAGTGTCCCAATAGCATCTGCATTAGCAGTATATTCAGGAGAATCAAAAGATACTTTTACGTGTGATTGAGCCGCTAGATTATAAATTTCGTCTGGTTGTGTTTCTTGAATGATTCTAATTAAGTTGGTAGAATCCGTTAAATCACCATAATGAAGAAAAAAGTTCACTTTCTTCTCATGTTGGTCTTTATATAAATGGTCGATACGACCAGTATTAAACATTGAGCTTCTGCGCTTGATTCCGTGAACGGTATACCCTTTACTTAGCAACAATTCTGCTAAATAAGCACCATCCTGCCCTGTAACTCCTGTTATTAATGCAACTTTACCCATTTTAAAACCATTAAAATTATATGCAATATTACGAAATAAATACGTTTAAAAAGCAAAAAAGTCCAGACGATAATGTCTGGACCTTTTTAATTTACAAGTTCAATTATTTACTTAGTGATAACAATTTGTTTCACTAAATTCTTATCATTTGCATTTACTTTCATTGTATAAACTCCTGCTCCAAGGTTTGACAAATCAAGAGATGCAGAAGAAGTAGTAACAGCTGATGAATAAACCAATTCGCCAAGCATATTATACACTTCAATGTTTGCTTTAGTAGAAGCAAGCATATCAATAGTAAACAAACCAGTATTTGAAGGATTAGGATAAACATTGAACACACCAGCAGAACTATTAGCGATATCCGTGAAAACAATAGTTACGTTTTGTGTTGTAACGTTTGTGTTACATCCGCCTACTGAAGTTACAGTTAAAGTAACAACCCATGTTCCAACAGGAAAAGTATGAGACGGGTTCATTGTATTATCAACTGGAGAGCCATCACCAAAATCCCATGCGTAAGTTACCGCGCCTGTTGAAGTACTTGTAAATGCAACAAGAGGAGATGCACTAGCATCATATGTGTATGATGAAACTGCATTTGGAGTGACAACAAGTGGAGTTACTTTTGAATCAACACATGAAGTCCAAAGCCCCGCAAGTGTATAAAGCGTAACGCTATAAGAACCAGCCGCTGGATAAGTATACGCGGAATTTTTTGTCCACTGAAGCGGAGAAGCATCACCCATATCCCATACATAGGTAGAATCAGGGCTAACTGCCCAATAAGCTTTCAAAGTATTGTAATTATACATTCTGTGCTCCGCAAGTCCCGTAGGAGTTGTTGTATTTGTAAACGTAAGTGCAGTTCCTAAACACATTGGCGTAGTAGCAGGAGACATTGTATAATCTGTTGTAATACTGTAATTAACAATTGGAGCAATGACAGGCTCCAAATCTTGTAATGCATATGCTACAGCCGTATTCCAGGCACCTGTACCAAATCTTCTCCAAGCCAAAGCCTCACCGTAAGATGGTGTAACATCAGCGTTATTTAAGAAAATAGCTAAAGTATCTGTAGTTACAGGATTTTTAACCGCCACTGATAGTTAGTGGTCATTGCATATGGTGCAGAAAACATTGCTGTATACAATCCTTGAACTGTACTAACCACAGCTGTTGCCGAGTCAAGAATAGCTAAGGGTTGGAATGTGGCATTTACAGAATATAAATAAAATTTTACAGTGATTGTTTGTGTCGGAGTTGCTCTATCCTGTACATTACCCAAAAAAGTGATACCGCTAATGGATATAGGGGAAGTCACTTCAAATCCCTGAGACCAAGCTCTTCTGTTTCCAATAATTGGATCAATATAAAAAGTTGGAGTTGCAGGAATCAATGATTCTTTAAGGTAAGAATACAGTAATGTGTCAGGTCCGCATGCTGCAGTTCTGTTTTGTGAATGGTGACCAACATTTAAATCCGGGTTAGCAACTGGCAGAATGCCATTTGATTCGATTGTAGAACCTTGAGAAAACGCCATTGAACTAAGTAAAGCAAAAGAACCTATTAGTAAGTTTTTTTTCATGTAATTATAGTTTTAGAATTTATTTTTAAAAGTTACCAAAGTTACCAAAAAAATTACACAATTTAGAGATTCATTCGAATATAAAAATCTGCTTTTTATTCAACGATAAACCAGTTGTTGAGTAAATTGGGTTTATTATATAGGAGATTTTGATTCGTAGTATAATCAATTACTTTTTTACCTGCTATTTCACAAATTGCTTGCCCAGCAGCAGTATCCCACTCCATAGTTGGTGCAAAACGAGGATATACATTTGCACTTCCTTCTGCAACAAGACAAAGTTTTATAGAACTACCTGAAGAAATAAACTCAACTTCTTTGTGATGATTTTTTAGTCCGGCAATAAACATTTCTGTTTCTTCTGAGAGATGGGAACGACTTGCCACTACCGTGAATTGGTGATTTGTTGTTTCTAATGGAAGCTTGTTAGATGATTTTATTAGTTCTTCTAAACTAGCATTTTCCGATTTCAAATTCCAGATTTCAGATTTGTACGAGCCGACATTTTCTGACGCGAAATAAAGTGTTTTTGTAACTGGCACATAAATTACTCCAAGAATGGATTTTTGTTGATGAATTAATGCGATGTTAACAGTGAATTCTCCGTTTCGTTTTACAAATTCTTTTGTTCCATCCAAAGGATCAACCATCCAAAAGTATTCCCATTGAATACGTTCAGCATACTCAATCGATTTTCCTTCTTCACTTAAAACAGGAATATTGCATGGTTTTAAAATTTCACAAATAGCATTGTGAGCATTTTTATCTGCAAGCGTTAAAGGAGATTTATCATCTTTGTGTTCTACAGCGAAATCGGAATCGTATACTTTTAATATTTCCTCTCCCGCCTTTAAAGACGCTTGAATTGCAGAAAACAACAATTCCTCCAATTTATAATTCATAATCTATAATTTATAATCCCCTAGTATCCCGCCTTCGCAGTGCCAATGTTTTCAATAGGATGCCAAGTTGTTTTTATTTCCTGCGTATCAAAAATAAAGTACGGACTCTGTGCTTTTTCTGTAGAGATATTTATTTTATTATAAACAAAAACACGTTTTACATTTAAGGAAGCGTTTTCTTTAATTGTTTTTATTTCTGCTTTGTTGTTTCTATAATAAATCACAGCATTTACATCCATGTGATTAGAAAAATGTTCGTGCAACTCAGCTGAATTTCCAGTAAGAATATTTACAACACCTCCTGGAAGATCAGATGAATTTAAGACTTCGGCAAAAGTAACTGCACACAACGGTTTGCTTTCAGAGGCTAATACAATACAAGTATTTCCTCCAGCAATTACTGGAGCAATCGCTGTTACCAATCCTAATAGAGAAGTATTTTCATCCGCAATAATTGCAACCACTCCAGTTGGTTCTGGAACAGAAAAATTAAAATGCGAAGACGCAACAGGATTTACGGAGCTGAAAATAGTCTGGAATTTATCACACCATCCAGAATAATAAACCATTCTGTCAATCGATACTTCCACTTCTATTTTTGCAGCAGCAAGTGTTGAACCTTGTAAAATCAATTCAGAAATAAATTGTTCTTTTCTTCCTTCCAACATTTCTGCAATGCGATATAAAATTTGAGCACGATTGAATGCTGCTCTGCTTCCCCAACCTGCCTGCGCTCCACGTGCAGCCACTTCAGCATTTCTGAAATCTTTGCGTGAACACAAACAAATGTTTGCCATCACATCGCCCTTTTTATTTTTCAAAGGATAATATCTACCAGATTCTGTTCGAGGAAATTGTCCTCCAATATAAATCTTGTATGTTTTTTGAATTTCTATTCTTGACATTTTTTCTAAAATTAAAATTGTAAGTATGCTCCCAATCCATGCAATCCGCCTTCTCTTCCGAATCCACTTTCTTTGTATCCGCCGAACGGTGAAGTCGGATCAAACTTGTTGTAAGTATTTGCCCAAACCACTCCAGCTTTTAATTTTGAAGTAAGATTGAATATCTTAGAACCTTTGTCGGTCCACACACCAGCAGATAATCCGTAAGGAATATTGTTTGCCTTTTCAATTACTTCTTCAATTGTTCTGAACGTTTGAATTGCCAAGACGGGTCCGAATATTTCTTCTTGCACAATTCGGTGTGATTGAGAAACATTTAAGAAAATAGTTGGTTTACAAAAATTTCCTTTCTTCGGAAGACTGCAAGAAGGTTGATAAATTTCGCCTCCTTCATTTTTTCCTATCGCGATGTATTCTTGAATTTTTAATAATTGTTGCTTTGAATTAATCGCTCCGATATCAGTATTCTTATCCATTGGATCACCCACTTTTAAAGTTTCCATTCTGTCTTTCAACTTTCGAATCACAATATCAGCAACACTTTCTTGAACAAACAACCGAGAACCAGCACAACATACATGTCCTTGATTAAAAAATATTCCGTTAATAATTCCTTCTACTGCTTGATCAAGTGGCGCATCTTCAAAAATAATGTTTGCTGCTTTTCCACCTAATTCTAGAGTGCATTTTTTATCTGTTCCTGCAATAGATTTTTGTATCCACTTACCAACATTTGTAGAACCAGTGAATGCAATTTTATTTATATCAGGATGATTTACAATTGCAGCACCGGTTTTTCCTGCACCAGTAATAATATTTACGACACCTTTTGGTAAACCACTATCACGAATTAGTTCAGCCAATTTTAAAGCTGTTAATGGAGTAGTTTCGGCAGGCTTTAGTACAACTGTATTCCCAGCAGCCAATGCCGGAGCTATTTTCCAAGCAGCCATCAACAAAGGGAAATTCCATGGAATAATTTGTCCCGCTACTCCTAATGCTTTTGGATTTTTATTCGGGAAAGCATATTCTAATTTATCTGCCCAACCGGCATAGTAAAAAAAGTGGTTTGCTGCTAAAGGAACATCAATGTCTCTACTCTCACGAATTGGTTTTCCACCATCCATTGTTTCAATCACTGCAAATTCTCTTGCACGTTCTTGCATTAATCTTGCAATTCGATAAATATACTTTCCTCTTTCTTTTCCAGATAATTTGCTCCATTTACCAAAAGCAGCACGAGCAGCTTTCACTGCTTTGTCTACATCTTTCTCATCAGCATCAGCAATTTCTGAAATTTTTTCATCGGTTGCAGGATTGTAAGTAGCAAAATATTTTTTGCTGTTTGGTTTTACAAATTCACCATTGATAAACAAATCATATTGCTTCTTTATTGAAACATGTTTTGAATCTTCCGGAGCGGGAGCTAAATCCCAAGCTGCATTGAATTTTAATTTTACTTCTTTTTTTGACATCTTATCTTTTTTGCTCCCTCTCCTTTTTCAAGGAGAGGGCTGGGGTGAGGTTTAATCTTTTGAAAAATAATCTGAACTCTGGTAAACTCCTGTATTTTGTTTTGCAATTTGCATCAATACATCATTTGCTAAACTACTCGCTCCGAAACGGAACCATTCGTTACTTAACCAATCTGCGCCTAACGTTTCATTCACCATTATTAAATATTGTAATGCTAATTTAGAAGTAGAAATTCCACCTGCTGGTTTCATTCCTACCATTCGTCCTGTAGCATAATAATAATCACGAATAGCTTCTAACATTACTAATGTTACCGGCATTGTGGCTGCTGGAGAAATTTTTCCTGTGGATGTTTTTATAAAGTCTGCGCCCGCATACATAGCAATATCGCTTACTTTTCGAATATTATCCAATGTGGAAAGTTCTCCTGTTTCGAAAATAACTTTCAATCTTGCCTTTCCGCATGCTTGTTTAATAGAAGCTATTTCATCAAAAACAAACTTGTAATTGCCTTTTAAAAATTCACCACGGGAAATAACCATATCAATTTCATCAGCACCATTATCCACTGCAAATTTTGTATCAGAAATTTTTATTTCATGTGTAGATTGTCCACTTGGAAAAGCTGTGGAAACAGAAGCCACTTTTACTCCTGTACCTTTTAAAGCATCTTTTGCCGTTTTTACCATAGAGGGATAAACACAAACTGCTGCTACCGTAGGTAAACCAGGAATTACATCATGCAAATGTGCTGCTTTGTAACACATTTGCTTCACTTTCCCTTCCGTATCTTTCCCTTCCAAAGTAGTCAAATCAATCATGCTCAAGACCATTTTCATGCCTTGCATTTTCGACTCTTTTTTGATACTTCTAGAGGTAAATCTTGCTACACGCTCCTCAATTCCAACTTGGTCAATAGATGGCGTCACTCTGAAATCTGGAATAGTAGTTTTAGTGCTCATTCAGCTTGAAAATAAATGGATAGCAAAGATATTCAAAAATTTTCTTTTCTCAATTTAAAAAAAGGTGATACATTTGGCGAAGAAATGAAAACAGGCACCCTCTATAAAGTAATGAGCAAAAACAGCACAATGATGTGTTGTATGATTTGCTGCATTTAATTTACAGAAGGACTTTTACATATTTTTGAACTTAATTCAAAGGTCTTTCCCAACAGGTTAGGCCTTTTTTGTTACCCCTCCCAGCCTCCCCAAAAGGGAGGAGCTGATAGTAGTAAAAAGTAAAAAATAGTTTTTGTATATTTAGATAGTAGAAAAAAATCAAATGAACAACATTTTTCCAACAGACAAAATTTTGCAAAGAGCAGATAAAGAACAACTGCTTGAACAAAAAGGTATTGCCATCTGGTTTACTGGACTAAGTGGTTCCGGAAAAACAACAATTGCTATTGCTTTGGAAAAAGAGTTACTAGCTAAAGGATTGCTTACGCAGATATTAGATGGAGATAATATTAGAACTGGAATTAATAACAACCTTGGGTTTAGTGATGTTGACAGAATTGAAAACATTAGAAGAATTGCAGAAATAACAAAATTATTTGTGAATTGTGGAGTAATTACTATTTGTTGTTTCGTTAGTCCTACTGAAGAAATCAGAACTATTGCCAAAAACATAATTGGGAAGGCTGATTTTGTAGAAATTTTTGTAAACATTTCACTTGAAGTTTGTGAAAAGCGCGATGTAAAAGGATTGTATGCAAAAGCTAGAAAAGGTGAAATAAAGGATTTTACGGGGATTACCGCTCCGTTTGAAGCTCCTATAAATCCAGAAATTGAATTAACAGATGCTTTAAGCCTCGAACAAAGTGTAAAAAAGATATTAGACAAAATTAAATTATAAAAAATCTGCGAAAATTTGCGGAATCTGCGCGCAATCTATGAAAAACTACTCACTCAAACATTTAAAAGAATTAGAAAGCGAAAGCATTTATGTTTTACGTGAATTGGCTGCACAATTTGAAAAACCTGCATTGTTATTTTCAGGAGGAAAAGATTCTATTGTATGTTTCCATTTAGCACGAAAAGCATTTGCTCCAGCAAAAATTCCTTTCCCGTTGGTTCACGTGGATACTGGCCATAATTTTGAAGAAACAATTACTTTTCGTGATGAGCTTGCAAAAAAATACAACGTACAATTAATTGTTGGCTCTGTTCAACAAAGCATTGATGAAGGAAGAGCAGTAGAAGAAAAAGGATTTAATGCCAGCAGAAATGTATTGCAAACCGTTACACTTTTAGAAACTATTGAAAAATATAAATTCGATGCACTTGTTGGCGGAGCGCGCAGAGATGAAGAAAAAGCAAGAGCGAAAGAAAGGTTTTTCTCACACCGTGATGATTTCGGACAATGGGATCCAAAAAATCAACGACCAGAACTTTGGAATTTATTTAATGGAAAAAAACATTTAGGTGAACACTTTCGAGTTTTTCCAATTAGCAACTGGACAGAAATGGATGTATGGCAATATATTTTACAAGAGAAAATTGAAATTCCAAGTATTTATTTTACACACGAACGAGAATGCTTTATGCGCGATGGAGTAATATATGCT
>CAMCUO010000049.1 GCA_945879015.1 Chitinophaga pinensis
AGCAATATTCTAGGTCCTACTACAACCATGTCGCATACTGATGTTACTTGTTTTGGTGATTGTGATGGAACAGCAAGTGTTCTTGCTACAGGCGGTGCAGGTGGATATATTTATGATTGGACACCAGGCGCACCTACAGGAGATGGAACAGATTCAATTACTGCATTGTGCGGAACAATTACTTATACGGTACAAGTCACTGATGCAGCAGGTTGTATCACTTTTGATTTAGATACAGTAACTAATCCTGCTTTAATATCTCCTAATCCTGTTGTTGTAAACGAAAGTTGCGGAGGTGCATGTGATGGAAGTATTAGTTTATTCCCAACCGGTGGAACTGGAGGCTATTTTTATTTATGGACTGGTGGCACTACTAGTTCTTCCATTACTGGATTGTGTGCAGGAGCATATACTTTTACTGTTACAGATGCAAATGGTTGTGATTCTACTTTAACAATTACAATTGTGTCGCCACCACCTTTGGGTGTTACACTTTCTTCTACAAATGTTTTATGTAATAGTGCTTGCGATGGAACGGCTACAGCTGGTGTATTTGGTGGAACTGGTCCTGGAACCTATACTTATGTTTGGTCGCATGGTGGCGCATTTATTTTACCAAACGTTGTTGGCCTTTGTCCTGGAAGTTATACGGTTGATGTGACTGATGGAAATGGATGTACCGCATCAGATACAGTAATAATTACCGAGCCTACAGCTTTAACAACAACTACATTACAAGACAACGTTACTTGCTTTGGATTATGTGATGGAATTGCAATCGTAATTCCAAGCGGTGGCACTGCTCCTTATGCATATTCATGGAATACTACACCGATACAAACAAATGATTCAGCAATGGCATTGTGTCCTGGAAGTTATACTGCTATTGTTACTGATTCTAATGGTTGTGTTTCTTCACCTCCTCCTGTTGTAATAACAGAACCATCACCAATTGTTCCGAATGCTGTTGGAGTTAACCCTTTATGTAATAATTCTTGTAATGGAACAGCAACTGCAACACCTACAGGTGGTTCGGGAACATATACTTATTCATGGAATTCGGTTCCTGGGCAAATCACACAAACAGCAGTTGGATTGTGTGCAGGAACTTATACTGTTACTGTTGATGATGGTTTCTGTTCATCCACACAAAGTGTTACTCTTACTGATCCTGCAGTTTTAAATGCAAACGCATCGGCTACTTCTCCAACTTGTGTTGGCGATTGCGATGGAAGTGTTACTTCTAATCCAATTGGTGGAACAGGCCCGATTTATACTTATTCTTGGACTCCAGGTCCATTTGCAACTCAAACCGTAATTAATTTATGTCCGAATGTTTATACACTTATTGTAAACGATCAGAATGGTTGTGCGGATACACAAGCTGTTACTTTAGCAACTCCATTAGGAATTGATGTTATTATAGGAAGCACTCCTGCAGCATGTGGCGTTTGTGATGGAACAATTTCTCTTACTCCAATTACTGGAACAGGACCATATACTTTTGTTTGGACAGATAGCAGTGGAGGTCCGCCTCCAGGTCCTTTTGCAGGAAACGGAACAGCTAACGTAACTGGTGTTTGTGCAGGATTATATGATGTATTGGTTACTGATTCAAATGGTTGTGATTCTTTATTTACAATTCCAATGAATAATTCAAGTGGTCCAACAAGTGTTATTACTTCATCAACAAATGCTTCTTGTCCTGGAGTTTGTGATGGTTCTGCTTCAATTGATACGGTTATTGGTGGAACTCCTTTATATACTTTCTTATGGAATGATCCAGCTGCAACAATAAATGATACTGCATTTAATTTATGTGATAGTACTTATTTTATAATAATAACAGATGCAGCAGGATGTATTTTTATTCCTTCAATCATTATTACTGAACCAGCTCCAATTGTTCCAAACGAAGTAATAACATTGGCACTTTGTAGTAATATTTGTACGGGTGCTATTGAGGTTGCCCCAACTGGTGGAACAGGACCATATACTTATTTCTGGACTTCAGGAGTACCTGGAGTAATTGTAGGACAAGGTACTGACAGTGTTTCTAGCTTATGTGCAGGAACCTATACTGTAACTATTACAGATTCGAATTTATGTGTGCAAGTGGATTCATTTGTGGTTGGACAATCAACACCGCTTACTGCAACAATTGGTGTAACAAACATTTCTTGTTCTTCTTCATGTAGCGGAATGGCTTATGTTACTATTTCTTCTGGTACTGGTCCGTATACTATTCAGTGGAACGATCCATCAGGACAAACAAATGATACAGCAACAGCATTGTGTGCAGGAACTTATACGGTTTCTATTACTGATGCATTAGGATGTACATTGTCATTAGATACTACTATTACTGCAACTCCAGCGGTTTCTGCAAATGCAGTTATCACGGATGCAACATGTAATTTATGTGATGGCTTTGCAGTGCTTGCTCCTACGGGCGGTACAGGAGCATATACATTTGTTTGGAGTAACGGAGACAATACTGCAACTGGAGATAGTTTGTGTGCAGGTTTATATACTGTTGATATTACCGATGCTGTAGGATGTGTAACAAGTGTTTCCATTCCAGTAAGTAATCCAAGCGGACCAACAAGTGCAACAATTGTTTCAACAAATCTTGTTTGTAACGGAGTATGCAGTGGTTCAGTTGCATCCATTACTCCTGTTGGTGGAACAGCTCCTTATACATTCTTGTGGATTGCAAGTGGATTAACAACTCCTACTTTATCATCATTATGTGCAGGAACTTATTTTGTACAAATCACCGATGCGAATGGTTGTTCATTAATGGATTCAGTAGTAATTACTGAGCCTGCTCCAATTTTAGCAAATCAAGTTATTGTTGCTGCAACTTGTGGTTTGTGTGATGGAAGTATAACTATAGCTCCAAGTGGTGGTACAGGACCTTATACAGTTTTATGGAATACAGGTTCAACTGCTTTATCATTAATTAATTTATGTGCTGGTGTTTACTCGGTTGATATTACAGATGCAGCAGGTTGTGTTCAAACTTTAATGATTCCATTGAACAGTCAAAGCGGACCAACTGTTAAAACATTCCCAACAGATGTTCCTTGTAGTGGTGATTGCATTGGAATTGATAGTGCTTATGTAACAGGATTATCTCCATTCTCTTATTTGTGGAACGATGTAGGATTACAAACTACTTCAGTTGCAACTTCACTTTGTGCAGGAACTTATTTTGTTCAAGTAACTGACGCTGCAGGTTGTGTTACGATAGCATCGTCTACAATTTCAGAACCTGATTCAATTGGATTTAGTGTTGCAAATACTTTAGATCCATTGTGTAATGGAAATGCAAACGGAACAATAACTGTTTTTCCTTCTGGAGGAACATTGTCTTATACTTATTCTTGGACACCAACTTCACAAACAACTGCAACTGCAATTGGATTGGATGCAAACACATACATTGTTGCCGTAACCGATGCGAATGGTTGTACTGCAACACAAACTGTAACTTTAATAAATCCAACTTCTTTAACAATTAGTAATACGTTTATTCCATCAAGTTGTAATACAATTCCTGATGGTTCAATTGATGTAACTGTTGGAGGCGGAACTCTGCCTTATGCTTATGTATGGACTGGTTTAGCTGCAACTACAGAAGACTTGACAGGAATTTTAAGTGGAACTTATACTATAACAGTTATAGATTCTAATTCATGTACAATTGCTGATACCATTATTTTATTGCCGGCACAAACTGTAATTGCTGATGCTGGAAACGATACTTCATTCTGTCTATCGGGTTCAATAACTTTAGATGCTTCTGCAAGTATTAATGGCACTACATACCAATGGTTTGATATGGCTGGAACACTATTAGATTCTTCAGTCATATTAACATTTAATCCTCCAGCTGGAACAAATAGTTTTTATGTTGTTGTAGACAACGGAACAGGTTGTTCGGATAACGATACAATTGATATCACCGAAAATCCTTTACCGAATGCAAGTGCAGGAACGGATGTAATTATTGTTATTGGAATGACAACACCTATTGGTGGAAGTCCAACTTCTACTTCTGCAGGTGTGACTTACCAATGGTCTCCTACAGCTGCTTTGGATAATGCAACTATTTCTAATCCAACTGCAAATCCAACAACTACCACTACTTATACAGTCACAGTTACTACTGCTCAAGGTTGTACTGCAGTTGATTCAGTTATTGTGGAAGTTCGTCCAACAATTATTTTCCCTGATGGTATTTCTCCGAATGGGGATGGTGCTAACGATGAATGGATTATTGATGGAATAGAATTATTCCCTAATTGTGAAGTTGAGGTGTACAATCGTTGGGGTGAATTATTATTCCAATCTGTTGGATACAAAGAAACTTGGAAAGGAACATTTAAAGGTCAGGATTTACCAGTTGGAACATATTATTATGTGATTGATTTAAAAGATGAATTATATCCTGATGCTTATACAGGACCAATAACTATAATGAGATAAGATGAAAAATAGAATCCTCATATTTATTTTGGTACTTAGTTTTGTAAAACTAAATGCACAGCAATTGCCTCATTATAGTAATTACATGATCAATGATTATGCAATGAATCCTGCGATTGGTGGTAGCGATAATTATTTTGAAGGCTTTTCAAATAATCGTTATCAGTGGATTGGAATTACGGATGCCCCTCGTACTTATATTTTAAGTGTGAACGGACCAACCAAAAATTTAAAAATGGGATTGGGCGGTTTGCTCTTTACAGATATTGTTGGACCAACTCGTAGAACAGGATTTTATATGTCTTATGCATATCATTTAAAAGTTTCAGAAAAAATAAAAGTGTCGTTAGGATTATCTGCAGGTTTACTTCAATTTAAAGTTGATGGTTCAAAAATTACTTTGCGCGACCCTTCTGATTTGGTTATTAGCAATGGTGTTCAGTCAGTAATAATGCCTGATTTCGGAGCTGGGGTTTATGTTTATTCTATTGATAAAAAATGGTATTTCGGTGCAAGCGTTCCGCAAATAATTCAACAACAAATAAAATTCTTCGATAACTCAACATCATCTTTGAGCAAGTTGGTAACACATTATTATGTAACAGCTGGATATAAATTTAGCATCAACGATGATTTTAAAATTGAGCCGTCTACATGTCTTAAATATGTAAAACCTGCTCCGTTCCAATTTGATTTAGGATTAAGAGCAATTTATCAAGAGAAAGTATGGATAGGAGGCGCATTCCGTTATTTAGATGCCGTTTCAGCAATGGTAGGTTATACCATGCAAGAAAATATTACGTTCGCATATTCGTATGATTTTACAATGACGAACATTAAAAAGTATAGCACAGGCACTCACGAGTTGATGATTGGAATTAAATTCCATAAGATGAAGCCAAGCAAAGATGCTGTTAAGATACAGTAGCCATTTTTTATTTCCCCTTTATTTCTTTTAGAACCGTCATTGCGAGTCCCGCACCTTCCCGGGATGCGGCAATCTCCGGCATTCAGGAATTTTACTTCTCATCATGAGCGATTGTTTCGTTCCTCGCAATGACGTCAGGTTAATATTTTGAGTTATTCAACAAAAGTTTATATTTGTCAAATGAAAATCAAATTCATAATTATATTCATTATTATCACAGCTAAGGTTTCATCCCAACCCTTTGCCGATATCCTCAACCTCAATTATCAAACCTTTTCATCAAACTATGCCGATAGTACTCAGTGGAAAAATAAAACAGATGATTATTTTCTGAATTTATTTTTACCTAAGAATTTTAAAAACGGAAATACATTCTTGTTGCGTTTGAATTCCGAACATTTAAGTTCTACAATCAGTCCGGATTCATCTTATTCTTATTCGTTAACCAGTATTTCTATGCCAATAGGAATGAAATTGGTTTCAAAAAATAAGAAATGGGAAACAGTAGTATTAGTAATTCCAAAAATTGCTTCCGACTTCAGAGATGCTATTGATGCGAACGATTGCCAATACGGAGGGATTTTCTTAGAGCATTTTATTCCCAATGATAAAGTAAAGATAAAAGCTGGATTGTATTATAACCGTGAAGCGTTTGGAGATTTATTTGTTCCGTTGGTTGGAGTGGATTGGAAAGTAAATGATAGAATTAATTTATACGGAATATTACCAACCAATTATAAAGTGGAATTTAATCTCCTGAAAAATAAATTGTATACAGGAATAAATTTAAAATTCTTCACCCGCTCCTTCCGTTTATCACAAACACATAATTACGATTATGTGCGTTATGATGAATCACAAGTAAAAATATTTGTGGATTATTTTGTTGTCCCTAAAGTATTGTTGTTTGTTGAAGTAGGCTATTCTATTGGAAGGAGTCCATGGCAACATAAGAACGGGACTAACGATAATAAAAAACCTTATTATGTGAATCCAATTTACGCACCAATTAAAAATTATCCAATCATAAGTGTAGGCTTGGCGTATCGTGTGAGATTTGATTTGGAGAAAAAACAAGAAGCTGCAGCACAATAGAACGCAGAGCGGCCTGCGGTAGGCAGGTTGTCAAAATCTTCATGATAAAAAATGATTTTTTCTGTGTGGTGTCGGACTTATTTATGATTAAATCTTAGCTAATTATTTACTAGAGTGCAATTCCCCCTTTGGAAAAGGGGGTTAGGGGGATTCTGAGAATGTTAATTGAAAGAACCAATAAATATTATTAAACTCGTATGTCAAAAAAGAAAAAGTTTTTAATTCTGCTAGTAATAATTTTCATCATCATTCAATTCATCCGTCCAGAGCGCAACATAGGAAAACGC
The DNA here is from genome assembly GCA_945879015.1 of Chitinophaga pinensis. Classification (GTDB taxonomy): domain Bacteria; phylum Bacteroidota; class Bacteroidia; order 2-12-FULL-35-15; family 2-12-FULL-35-15; genus 2-12-FULL-35-15. The sequence continues at coordinate 6,805 of CAMCUO010000049.1, forward strand.
GAAACAGAAAACACCATATTTGTTTCAAATGAAGTAGGACAAATTTTGCAAACTTCTTGTTTTGATTGTCATTCCAATTACACTATTTATCCTTGGTATACCAATATTCAACCTTTTGGCTGGTGGATGAACCATCACGTAAATGAAGGAAAGGCTGAATTGAATTTTTCGGAGTTTGAAACCTATTCGTTAAAACGTAAACTTCATAAGTTAGAAGAAATTAAAGAAATGGTGGACGCAAGTGAAATGCCATTGCCTTCTTATTTATGGATTCATGGTGAATCAACATTAACTGCGGAGCAAAAGGAAATTCTTTCTAAATGGGTGGATGAAACCAGCAAGTATTTAGTTGATACCCTGCCTCGTAAAAAGGAACAATTTCAAAGCCTTTAAACTATTTTATTTTTTAAAAATCACTTAAATCTTCTTTCTCAGGCTTTTTCTTTGCAACTAAATTTACTTTCCCTTCTAAAACATAAATAAACTCCGGCACGCTTTTTTTGTTGGGTTTACTTTTATGAAAACGAATCATCCCTTGATTTTTTGTTGGGATATGAATTTTTAGTATTGGGATCATGTATCGGCTAATAAAAATAAGCGTCAATATTCCTGAAACAGCAGTAGGTTTCCAATTGGCGTGTTGCCTGTTAAGCGCATATTCCACGGCAAAAGTCACAAAGAAAGTCATGCCCACAAAAATATATCCCAAAGCATATCTATCATGATGCTGAAAATCATAAACATCTTTTATTAAAATGTCCTCAAACAAAATTTCCTGAGTTTTCTTTTTAAAAATACTTCGTTCTGTTAACAATAGAGAGGAATCCTTTATCTCGAAAGTAGTAAGAGTGGAATTATGGAATTGGGTAAGTTTCATTGTTAGGTAAATGTCGTGATTTTTCTGTTTTTAAAGAAAGATTGTGCAATAAAATAGCTGTTTTAGAGCTATCTTTTACTTTGATTGTTGAGTAGAAAATGGTCGAATTAGTCACTTTTTTTCGTATATTTACCCTACAAAATTTCAATAAAATAAATAGAATGAGCATAACAGCAACACAGGTTTTAGAAGCCTTAAAAAACGTAGAGGATCCCGATTTAAAGAAAGATTTGGTGACGTTAGGAATGATTAAAGATTTAGTAGTAGATGGTAAGAATGTAAATTTTACTGTTGTACTTACTACTCCTGCATGTCCTATGAAAGAAATGATTCACAAGGCTTGCTTAAATGCAGTATTGCATTTTGTAGATAAAGAAGCAATCGTAAAAGTAGAAATGACTTCCAATGTTACTTCTGGAAAAGTAAATTCTGGCCTATTATTACCTCAAGTAAAAAATATTATAGCTGTTGCATCCGGGAAAGGTGGAGTTGGGAAGTCAACAATAGCATCTAATTTGGCTGTTGCTCTTGCAAAACAAGGAGCAAAAGTGGGATTGGTTGATGCTGATATTTATGGTCCATCACAAACTATCATGTTTGATGTTGTGCATGAACGTCCATTGATTAAATCGATTGACGGAAAAAATAAAATTATTCCTGTTGAAAGTTATGGCGTAAAATTATTGTCGATTGGATTTTTTGCAGATACATCTCAAGCAATTGTATGGCGTGGACCAATGGCTGCAAAAGCATTAACACAAATGTTTGCAGATGCTGAATGGGGCGAATTGGATTATATGATTATTGACCTTCCTCCCGGCACAGGTGACATTCATTTGTCGTTGGTTGGAGCCATTCCATTAAATGGAGTTGTTATTGTAAGTACACCCCAAAATGTAGCTTTGGCAGATGCACAAAAAGGTGTAGGAATGTTTCAAATGCCTTCTATCAATGTTCCTGTTTTGGGCATTGTTGAAAATATGGCCTATTTTACTCCAGCTGAACTTCCAAACAATAAATATTATATCTTTGGTAAAGACGGAGCAAAAACACTTGCAGAGAAGTTGGGTGTGCCACTTTTAGGAGAAATTCCATTGGTGCAAAGTATTTGTGAGGCAGGGGATGCAGGTCGTCCAGCAGTGTTGCAAGAAAGTACGCCTCAAGCATTAGCATTTATGGAAATGGCAAGTAAAATTGCACAACAGGTTTCGATTGTGAATAGTCAGAGAGAATTAGTAACAAGTAATTAGTTGATATATGAATGAATTATCAGTAAAAGTAGAAGAAGCATTAGATCAGATTCGCCCGTATTTGCAGGCTGATGGTGGCAATGTTTCATTGGTAGAAATTACGGATGACTTTGTTGTAAAGGTTGAATTGCTTGGTGCATGTAAATCTTGCTCCATGAGCATGATGACTATGAAAGCTGGTATTGAAGAATCTATCAAAAGGTCTGTGCCTCAAATTAAAAGTGTAGAAGCCGTTAATTTATCAGTAGCTATTTAAATGAAAAACTTTATCACCTTATCACTTATTACCTTATCACTTTTTTCATGTACTCCTGAAATTGAGATGCCTGAGCCAAGTGCAGGCGATGCTAACTTTTCAAAGATGATTGCTGTTGGGGGAAATTATTTAGCTGGTTACCAAGATGGCGCTTTGTATGAAAAAGGCCAACGGCTTTCTATTCCAGCTTTGTTGGCCGAACAATTTAAATTGGTAGGCGGACCAATGTTCGGACAAGCGTTAATGCCTGATAATAATGGTTTAGGAGTGAATAGTAAAATTTGGGAAAGTTGGTTTGTGACTCCAAGTCATTTAGGAAACAAAACAAATTGTCAAGGCATTACATCATTATCTCCAATAAAAAATACAATTTCTGTTTCAGCTGCAACTCCTTATTTAACAGATATGGCAGGAAACAGCGTTCAAAATTTAGCAGTTCCTTTTGCAAATCTTTCTGATTATACGAAAGATTCTTTTGGATACAGTTCTAATCTAGGAAATTTGAACCCTTACTATGCTCGTATTGCTAGCAATCCAGGTGTTTCTACTTTGTATGAAGATGCTCGACAACAAAATGCTAGTTTTATTACTGCTTGGCTTGGAATGGAAGACATTTATAATTATGCGAGTAGAGGAGGATCCGGAGCGGGAATTCCATCTGCTACAAGTTTTGCAAATTCTTTAGATACTATTCTTGGTGGATTAACGGCTAACGGAGCAAAAGGAGTGATTGCAAATATTCCAGATTTTAGAAACTATCCTTATTATACTTTGGTTGCTTGGGACAATGCAGTTTTAGTTCGTCAAACACAAGTAGATTCTCTGATGGATATTTATACAACTTCAGGTTTGCCACATTTGATTTTTGCATTGGGTAGAAATGGATTTGTAATAAATGATGCAGCTGCTGTTGGTGGTGTTCGTCAGATGCATGCTGGTGAATACATCACACTTTCTGTTCCAATCGATTCTATGAAATGTTATAAATACGGTTTGTTTTTCGAAACATTGAACGATCGTTATGTGTTGGATAGTACTGAAGTATTTGAAATTGATCAAGCAATAAGTTCTTACAATGCTGTGATAGCTCAAAAAGCAAATCAATACAATTTAGCTTTGGTTGATATGCATTCTTATATGAGTAGTGTGTTCACTGGAATAAAATGGAATGGTGTTGATATGAATATGACATTTGTGAGTGGAGGATTTTTAAGTTTAGATGGCTATCATCCCAACCAAAAAGGATATTCACTTATTGCAAATGAATTTATTAAGGCTATCAACACAAAGTATAATGCCACTATTCCTGAGGTATATTGTGAAGAGTGTGATGGTGTGAAGTTTCCGTAGCAACAATGTTTTTTTAGAACGTCATTGCGAGGAACGAAGCAATCTCTCATGATGAGGACATCAGCCACAATTAAAAAGATTGCTTCGTGCCTCGCAATGACGGCATAAACAAATGTCAAAATGAAAAAACTAATCATCCTCCTTTTTTTATTTCCAACGATTTCCTTTTCGCAATCGGGAACGTTTTCTGTTGCTCTTACAACTACTGATAGTATTGTTTATGATACACCTGGTGCATTCATGTCAATTCATGGTACAATTTATAATTTATCTTCTACTGATAGTGTATCGCTGAGTATGGAAAAACAATTTATTGATATTCCTGTTACTTGGGAAACGGCAATATGTACAGATATTTGTTACCCATCAACTATAAATTCTGCTATTATCTCTCTTGCTCCTGCTGATAGTCAGGAATTTGTTTTTTATTTTTACACCGATTTGGTTGCTGATAGTGGTTATGCTAAAATTCTTTATACGAATTTGAATGTTCCAAGTAATACTGTTCTGCATAGTTATCATGGAGTCACACAAACTTCGGCAGGTATTTTAGATATGAAGGCTTTAGCGTTTTCTGTTTTTCCCAATCCTGCATACGATATTATACATTTGAAAAAAAATGGTTCACTTGAAAGAACACCTTATGTTATAAGTGATGAGTTGGGAAGAGTTATTCTTTCAGGAAAATTATCTGACAACCAATCTGCCATTTCTATTGAGCAATTACCGCAAGGATTTTATTTTTTAAATTTTGGAAACGCTCGTGGAAGTTCTGTCAAAATTATAAAACAATAAAAACTTCTTTGTTAAAATGAAAGCAAAATCATTTTTCCTATTCTTCTCAGCTTTTCTTTTTTTGTGCTCTTTTCAAACAACAGAAAATAAAATTTTAGTTTATATAGATAATTATAAAACAGAAGTCACAGAAGGCATGTTTGTGAATTGCAGGAAAATAAGCGACATGAGTGTGATTATGCCTATTACCAAGCAGATGAAAACTTATGATATGATTAAGTTGGAGTTTCATCGCTTTGGAGATACTACAGATATTGTTGCGGCATCACGAATATTTGAACCAAAGAGCAAAAGCTTTCTGAAAAAAGAAGGAACGAAATCTTCTATTAAATTAATGGTTCTCGAAAAAGAAGGACAGTTTACAGGAAGTGATTTACAAGCAAACACAAAATATTTCCCAGCAAGTTCTACCACCAACTCTATCTTTTGCACTAGCCACGATTTAAAACAATGTAGTTTTTATCTTATTGTAAAAGGCTATAATAAAACAGGAGAAAAAACGCAATTCAATGAGGCTATTTTTGACAAAGGAACAGCACTAAGCACTAAAAGTGTTGTGATTAAAAGTTGGATTGACAGGACGGTTAAGTAGTTACTCTAGCACTATCTTCTTTGTCAAAACTTTATCAGCAACAATTACTTGAACAAAATAAATCCCGCTCCGTAAATCACCTCTGTCTATAGATAAAGTTTTTTCTGTTGTTGAAATTGTTTTCACAATTTTTCCTGTTACATCATAAATATTAATAGTTGCAGTAGAATTTTTTAATTCACTTAAATCTATATTGATTGTTGTACTTGCAGGATTTGGATAAAGATTAAATGTTGTTTCAGAAGCAATTTCATTTATTCCAACCGTGCATACCATTGGATAACTATAAGCACACGGTGCAAGTGAATCCATTGGGTCGTCATAATATACGGTTCCTGTAAATCCTGTTGGGATGCTGTCGGCAGTTGTTGGGATTGTGTGAAGCAATGTATCGCCGGCTAAGTGTCCGAAAAAATAAAACAGATTATTAATATTTGCAATGGTATCGCCAATTGAATTTGTTACAACAACTATAGGATAGTTTACAAAAACACTATCGCCATTGTAGATAGTGACATCTAAAGTATTATTTATCGTGTCAACGTTATTGATACTGAGTACACAAAAATCCGCACAAGTCATGTTTTGTGCTTTACTAGTAAAAGTAAATGCAATGATTGTGATTGAAAGGAGTAATAATTTTTTCATAGTTTGTTTTTGTTTCTGTCGTCATTGCGAGTTCCGCATTTTCGCGGGATGTGGCAATCTCTCACAAATGATGGCTAATCTTCTCATCGTGAGAGATTGCTTTGTACCTCGCAATGACGTTATAAATGATAATATCAATTCGCAATGACGCGCAGATATAATGCAATGATTTAATTAATGAACTAACTTCTTTATTTCAATGGCAGCTTTTACAAAATTCACAAACAAAGGATGTGGATTAGCAACAGTGCTTTTATATTCAGGATGGAATTGTACACCTACAAACCAAGGATGATCTTTAATTTCTACAATCTCTACCAAGCCACCTTCTGGGTTTATTCCTGAAGCCATCATTCCAGCTTTTTCAAAATCTTGTAAATACTCGTTGTTGAATTCATAACGGTGACGATGACGTTCGTTAATTTCTTTTTGCTTGTATATTTCCCAAGCCTTTGTGTTTTCGGTAACATTACAAGGGTAAGAGCCCAAACGCATTGTGCCGCCTTTTTTTGTAACTTTCTTTTGAGCTTCTAATAAATCAATTACAGGATTAGTTGTTCCTGGATTCATTTCAGTAGAGTTCGCATCTTTAAATCCTAAAACGTTTCTTGCAAATTCAATAACGGCACATTGCATTCCTAAACAAATTCCAAAAAACGGCACATTGTTTTCGCGTGCATATTTAATTGCTGTGATTTTTCCTTCTATTCCGCGTTGTCCGAATCCTGGAGCAACTACAATTCCACCTAGTCCAGCAAATTTTTCTTCTACATTTTCATCGGTAATGCTTTCTGAATGAATCCACTCAATTTCTACTTTGCAATCGTTTGTAGCTCCTGCATGAATAAACGATTCTGAAATGGATTTATAAGAATCTTTTAACTCTACATATTTTCCAACCAATCCAATTCGCACTTGATGTTGTGGATGTTTGTATTTATGTAAAAACTCTTTCCACTTTGCTAAATCAGTATTTTCGGAAACAGGTAAATTCATGTGATTTAAAACAACAATATCTAATTGTTCTTCTTCCATCAATAAAGGAACTTCATAAATAGTGCTTGCATCGCGTGCTTCTATAACTGCATTTGGTGCAACGTTACAAAACAAAGCAATTTTATTTCTGATATCTCTGTTTAAAGCATGTTCTGTTCTACAAACCAAAACATCGGGTTGAACTCCGTACTCTAATAATAATTTTACAGAGTGTTGAGTTGGTTTTGTTTTTAATTCACCTGTAGTAGATAAATATGGAATCAATGTTAAATGAATTACCATTGCATCTTTTCCTAATTCCCATTTCAACTGACGAACAGCTTCAACGTAAGGAAGAGATTCAATATCGCCAACTGTTCCACCAATTTCAGTAATTACAAACTGATAGTTTCCTGTTTTTCCTAAAAGTTTAATACGGTTTTTTATTTCATCCGTGATGTGAGGAATTACTTGAACGGTTTTTCCTAAATAATCACCACGTCTTTCTTTTTCGATAACTGATTGGTAAATACGGCCTGTAGTAACGTTATTCGCTTGAGAAGATGGAACATTTAAAAAGCGTTCGTAATGTCCTAAATCCAAATCTGTTTCTGCACCATCATCCGTGACAAAACATTCACCATGTTCGTATGGATTTAAAGTTCCTGGGTCAACGTTAATGTATGGATCTAATTTTTGAATAGTAACTGTATAACCTCTCGCTTGTAAAAGTTTAGCCAATGAAGCAGCTAAAATTCCTTTTCCCAATGATGAAGTTACTCCTCCGGTAACAAATATGTATTTAGTTGATGCAGACATTGTTCTAAACTGATTTCAGGTAATCCCTGACCAGAGGAAATTTTAGGTCATACAAAATTACGAAAAATATTGGCTGTTCAGGGTGTGTATTGATAATTTGTTGAAAAAAGTAGGAGGATTTTTGAGCAGACTATACTCGGGTCGGCATTGCGAGCCAGCCTGCGGCAGGCAGTTCACTACCCGAGCTTCGGTAAGGGATGTGGCAATCTCTCACGATGGGAAGCTTAGGCATCATTGATGAAGAGATTGCCATATCCCGCGAAAATGCGGGACTCGCAATGACGCTCTGCAAGTGACATTGCGCTGTGGAGAAACTGTAAGGAAAAAAAAGCCCCTTAGAATGAATCACTAAGGAGCTTTTGTAAATGGTATTGACTCAATTAAAACGTCATCACCACCGCCACAGAAGGCAAGAAAGGCAACTGATCCACACGTTTATAGCGTATTCTATCAAAATAAAATACATTTTTACGACTATAAACATTGGTTGCGCCTATAGAAGCTTCCAATTTGGTGTTTTCAAAGAAAAGGAAGGTGCGCTTTACGTTTACATCCAATCGGTGGTACCAAGGCAATTCTTTTACTTGTCCTTCATCAAAGTAATAGTTTAAATCTCCTTGTCCGCTCACATAATCCGTATTGATTCCTTGAGTGAAATTTTGGTCTTCATAAAATCCACCAGTTGGTTTGAATGGAAACCCAGAACCTAAATTCCAACGAACATCAAATTCCCAATTTCTGTTTTTTCCGAAAATATATGAACCAACAATGTTTGCATTGTGTCTTCTGTCGAAATGTGGACGATAAGTTTCAAGTCCATCCCAACGATTTACAAAACCTAAGGAATAAACCACCCATAAATAAACACGTTTGTAGTCGTATTTTAAAACAACATCAATTCCTTGTGCTCTTCCTGTTTCAATAATAAAATCCTTTTTTAAAACATCAGGAATTTCAGAAGTGCTTTCATTGTCATCAAACATTTTGTTTGAATTCAAGTTAGTTAATTGTTTGAAATCTTTCCGATAAGCTTCAATATTCAAATCCAAATGACGAGCTAAATCAAATTCAAATCCTGCGATATAGTGATTGGCTTTTTGCAATTTATGTTTTACTTCTTTCACTTCTCCATTTTCGGTTGTGTATTCTTCTGGCAAATTATCTGGACCAGATAAAAAGCCATAAAATAAATTCACCACATCTCTTTCGGAGCTAGCAGCAATTAAGTTTTGAGAATACATACCCGTAGCAAATTTAAATCGGATACGAGGTACAATGTTCCATTTTAAACCCAAGCGAGGTTCTGGAGAAAAGTTAGCCAATGAAGCATAATACATTACTCGGAAGCTAGGCTCCAATAATAATTTTTTCTTTTTTGAAACGAATTTATATTTTACATATCCACCAATTTCTGTAGTGCTTTCTTCTTGTGAAATACGTCTGTTAGAAGGATTGTAGAAATCAAAATCTGTTCTGAAGCCCAATACTTCCAAGCCGTAATTGATTTCGTTTTTACCCATAAAATAAGTAAATCCAACACCCATGTTGAAACCTTTGATGGCACTGGTTTTAAGAGAATCACTTTGAGGTTTTAATTTTATTTTATATTGAGAATAAGCGAAATTTCCTGTAATTAAAATAGGAGAGTTTTGTGGAACCAATAAGAAATTACCGCCACCACCGTAAGAATCCCAGCGCATATCTTGCACCGATTTATAACTTACTCTATCGTTAAAATTAAATCCAAATAAGTTTAGTTTACTTCCATTACTAGTATTGAAAGAAACTTTTCCATAATAATCGTTAAAGCTGAAAGGGAGTCCAGCATTATTTTTCCAGTCACCATTGGTTTTTTCTTTGAATTCATGCTTTTCTCCATCCATATATGGGTATAGAAATTTTGAACTGGTAGGCAAATAAGATGTTTTGGCAGAAAAAATAAAGGATGCAGTTGCTTTACTATCTTCGGTTTGTTTAATCAATGGACCTTCTGCTAAAACTTTTGCTCCAAACGGACTCACTGCTATTTTACCCGCAACTCTGCGTTTGTTTCCATCACGTGTTGTGATATCCATTATGGAAGAAATTCTTCCACCATACTCAGCACCAAATCCACCGCTATAAACATCTGCATTACGAATAATATCTGCATCAAAAACGGAGAATAAACCAATAGAGTGGAAGGGATTGTAAACAATCATACCATCCAATAAAACTTTGTTTTGTATTGGTGAACCACCACGAATGTATAATTGTCCACCTTGGTCACCTGTAAAAATTACTCCAGGTAATACTTGTAAATATTGAGCTAAATCGGGTTCTCCACCAACAGAAGGTAATTTTTTAATTGCTATTGGGTCAATTTTATTTACTGAAACTTGTGTTTCTGTTTGTTTTGCTTCTTGTTCAGCTGAAATTTCAATTACTCCTAATTTTACAGATGATTTTGTGATGTATAATTTTTTAGTGAGAATTTCTCCTGCTTTTACTGTTACATTTTCCATCAAACTATCATAGCCCATAGAAGAAGCAATCATAATTGTATAATTTCCTACAGGGATTCTAGTGATAGAAAAATAACCATTCACATCAGTAGAATTTCCAATGGTTGTTCCTTTCAAAACAACATTAGTAAACAATACAGGTTCGCCTGAATCTTTTAAATAAACAAAGCCACGAATGGTTCCTTCTTGTGCAGATGTGCTTATTGAAAAAAGGAGAATAAACGCAATAAATAATCTTTTAATAGTGAATGTTGGGGTACTCATATTTTGTAGCAATTAATATAAAATAAAGCCTCTTTTTAAGGTTTGTAAATGTAATAATTTATTGTATTAAAAAGGGGGTAATTTTCCAGAATGCAGATTCTTATAGATAAGCGTTGGTTTTTGGTGGATAAATGGTATTGAGGAGGGTTTTTTACTCTTGTCACGTTACGTTTTATTACTGCCACCATTAACGTTCATTGCGAGTCCCGCTTTTTTGCGGGATGTGGCAATCTTGTTAAATGGTAACTTTTCTCACTATTGTGAGAGATTGCTTCGTGCCTCGCAATGACGCTCCGAAATTTGATTTAGAAGCGATGCCCTTCACCTAGGAGAAGGGCTAGGGATGAGGTCGCACTAAAACTCAATCTTATACCCAAAATAGGGAAAAAGGCCCAACTGATATTCCTGTTGAATTTTTTGTAAAACCGGGTCGTACGATTCTCTTAAAATGTTTTTCGTGTCAAAAATATTCTCCACTACTAAAAAAATACTTTGTGAAGTTTTTTTACGATTTGTTTTGTAAGAAACTTTTATGTCGAAGCGCGAATAATCTTTTAACTGTTTTGAAAATGCTTCATTGTCAATATAAACTGCATCACCATAAATTTTTGATTTTTCTATATCGATTGGAGTATATCTGTTCCCGCCTGCTTGTGTAAATTTTAAATCGATGGACAATGCTCTGTTTTTATTTTTCCCTAAATTGAATTCGTATCCAGCCAAAGCATTTAATACATAACCTCCATCATAACTGGTGTGATGTTCCATACCATTGCTTCCTTTGTATTTAGACTCATACAAAGAAACGGTTGCCAAATAATAAAAATGTTTATTGAAAAATTTTTCGAAAGTAAATTCTATCCCGATGTTTTCTCCATCTCCTTTGTTTTCTAAACTATCCACCAATGGAATTCCTTCTAAAGCATTGCCAACATTTATCATTGAGAAAGATGATTGATAATTTTTTTGTACTGGAACATTGTAAACGTATTGATAGTATCCTTCCAATTTTAAACGATAATCTTTTGCAAAATTAAAATCGTAGCCCAAAATGGCATGCTGACTTTTTGATAAATCTAGATTTCGATTGCTTCTGAAATAGCTGTCGGTGCTAGGAATGTAAGTTTCGTAAAAATAATAAATGGTTGCTTGCATTTGACTGTGCATTCCATACCCTAAACTAATAGTTTGTTTTTTGCTTAACTGAAAACGTAATCCCAAACGTGGTTCAATGGCCGAAGTATTGTTCAGTAAAAAATTCTGATAATGCACCCCGCTATTAATGGTGATTTTATCAGTCGGCCTATACTGCCAATGAGCAAAACCTTGCACCAAATCAGCCAAAGAGCTTTTTACATTTAAATCGTAAATATATTTTCCATATAAATTAGAATAATAAAATGATTCAGCATTAAAATAAATGGTTTGATAAGTTGCTCCAAATTTTAATAAATGTTTTGCATTTATTTTTGTAGAAACAATATAATTTGCAATAAAATTTGCTTCAGTGGATTTGTTTTTTCGATCTAAAAAAGTTGATTGATCAATAGGAGAAATTGTATCCACAAAAGCATCTAAGTCGGTTGCAGAAACAGATAAAGATAATTTTCCAGAAGTTTTAGAATTAAAAAAATACAAATGAGAAAGGCCTGTTGCTCCCATGCTTGTGCCAAATATTAAATCTTGGCCCCCTGAGATATACGACCAATCCGTTGATTTTCTATCGCTGTCCAATAGTGTTAATTTACTTTTCCCACCAATTCCCCATAGAGTAAATATTCCTGTTTTTTTTGTTGGAACATTTATTTTGTAAGAAATATCTTGGTATTCGGGGCTTGCAGATACTCCAAAACGAATTCCTAATTTGTTGAATACCTCTAAAGTTGAATAGCGATAATTTATTAAATACGAACTTCCATTTTTTTTTGAAATCGGCCCCTCTGCGCCAAGTTCAATTCCGTTGATTCCCAATGAACCAGTATATTCATTTTGTTCGTTGTTTCCGTTTCTCAATTTTATATCAAAAACAGCAGCGGTTTTGTTTCCATATTCAGCAGGAAAAGCGCCAGTTAAAAAATCGGAGTTGCCTAAAATATTATTGTTGAGCATGCTGATTGGTCCGCCAGTAGAACCTTGTGCCGAAAAGTGATTCGGATTCGGAATGTCAATTCCTTCCATTCTCCATAACACACCTAAAGGAGAATTTCCTCTAACAATAATATCATTCCTCGCATCATTTCCTGATGAAACGCCAGCATAGTTGGCTACCATTTTACTTGGATCGCCTCTGCTACCAGCATATCTTCCTGTTTCTTCAGCTAAAAAGTTTCTTGATGAAACTGTTACTAAATCATTATTGGCTTTTGTCTTATCTTTTTCTGCAACAATTTCTATTACTTCAGATGTGTAAACTTTTTCTCTTAACTCAATAATTAAAACAACTTCTTTTCCAGATGTGACAATTATATTGTTGATAAAAGTTTCTTCATAGCCAATTGAAGTAACTTTTAAAGCTCTTCTGCCAACAGGAATTTTATCCAATCGAAATTTTCCATCTACATCTGTCTTAGAGCCTTTTAAAGAATCGCTGTTTAATAAAATAACGTTTGCACCAAACAAGATCGATTTTGAATCTGCATCAATTACTTTTCCACGAATTGTTTGCGTATAGGTTTGTGCACTTAGATCTAGTCGGCTTAGTATGATTAATAATATAAAAGTTATTTTTTTCACGGTACAAAAGTAACATTAAAATATCATTTGTTTTCTAAATTCAGTTCATTTGCTGGGCGTCATTGCGAACGAAGAAAAGCAATCTCATAACATCATCGTTAGCCCATCATGGATGAGATTGCCACATCACCCCGAATACTCGGGGTGACTCGCAATGAACGTTCTAAATTGTGAGGACGTTCGAGCATATATTTGAGTTTTCATCTGTAGAATAATGTTAATTTTGTACTATGAATAAACAATTAAGTTTTTTCGAACAATTCGGATTAGCAATTAAAAGCTATGGAAAAGCGATTTCCTTTGTTTTTGAAAAAGGCTTATGGATGTATTTTATCTATACCATTGCAATTGGTTGTTTATTGACTTTTGGAGGAATTCAGTTGTTACATGCGTTTGCTGATTGGATAAAGGAGTGGGTGATGTCATACATCAATGTTGATTCAGATGAGGGATTTTTTAGCTTTTTAGGAACAGCACTTAATGTTCTTTTAGGTGTTGGATTGAAAATTTTATTCTTTTTTGTGTTCTCTACTTTTAGTAAATACATATTATTGATATTAATGTCGCCAATCATGGCTTTGCTTTCTGAACGGACAGAAGAAATCATAACTGGAAATATTTATCCTTTTCATTTCGGTCAATTTTTAAAAGATATTGGAAGAGGAGTTCTTATTGCATTACGTAATATGTGCATTGAGTTTGGTTTTATTTTTCTTGGCTTTTTGGTGGTGTGGGTTCCTTTGATTGGATGGGTATTTGCTTTATTCCTTATTATTGTTTCCTATTATTTTTACGGATTTTCTATGATTGATTATGTGAGTGAAAGAAGAAAGATGGGGATCTCTCAAAGTACATCGTATGTTCGTAAACACAAAGGGTTGGCCATTGGGAATGGATTCATCTTTTCATTAATATTTGCAGTTCCATTAATTGGCGCAATAATCGCAGCGGTAATTGCTCCTGTAGCGGCTTGTATTGCAGTTATCGATATTGATTCTAGGAAATAAACTATGCAAAAAATTAAAATATCAGTCGTTTCCTATTTAAACTCCAAGCCATTTGTTGCAGGATTAACTCAGTCTGATTTAATAGATAAGATAGATTTGCAATTGGATATTCCTTCGGTATGTGCACAAAAATTAATGAATGGAAAAGTTGATATTGGTTTAATTCCAGTTGCAGTGCTTCCTCAATTAAAAGAAAAATATATTATTAGTGATTATTGTATTGGTGCAGTTGGAAAAGTTGCTTCAGTAATTTTATATAGTGAAGTTCCTTTAGAAAAAATTGCAAATGTTTTATTGGATTACCAATCTCGAACTTCAGTGTCATTAGTAAAGGTTTTGGCGAAAAATTTCTGGAAAATTAATCCGAACTGGATGAATGCAACAGAAAATTTTGAAAACGAAATTAAAGAAAAAACAGCTGCAGTAATTATCGGAGATCGAACTTTTGGTTTAGAAAATAAATACAAATTCAGCTACGATTTAGCTGAAGAATGGCAAAAATTTACGGGCTTACCATTTGTGTTTGCCTGTTGGGTTGCCAACAAACAATTGTCAGCTAGTTTTATAAATGAATTTAACGCTGCCTTGAAAAATGGCTTGAATAATCGCCCCGAATTGATAATTGAGCTTCAAAAAAGCAGTAAATATCCAACAAATATCGACACTTACCTCAACAAAAACATAGACTACGACTACGATTCAGCTAAAAAAAAGGGATTGGAACTATTTTTGTCTTATCAAGCCAATCTTGAGCAATAATTTTTTATATTTGTTTCAGAGACTTTGGTTTCATCTTTCATGAAACCTTAGTGTCAGAAATCTCTCCCATGCGGGATTCATGATTAAAAAATGACCTTAAATAATAAAAATTTTTCATATGAAAAAGATAATGTATTTGTTGGTGTTTTCCATGTTCGTTTTTGGGTCGATTTCGGCTCAGGAAAAACCGAAAGAGGAAAAACAGAATATTTTAGACAAAGGCGGTGACGTTGCTAAAATGGTTCTTGCTGAACAAAAGTTTTTTGCATTGGATTACAAAGGTGCCTTGGACATTTACAAAGATGTTTTATCTGGGAAACCAAATGATGCAAACGTTCTTTTTCACATTGCTGAATGTCATTATGAATTAAAGCAAATGCAAGAGGCTCGTGAAAATGCCGAAAAAGCTAAAAGCATTGATCCTAAAGCAAATGTAAATAACTCTCTTTTATTAGGAAAATTATATCAGCTAGAAGATATGAAGGATGAGGCATTAGTTGAATTTAATGCTTTTAAAGCAGCTGTTGGCAGTGCTAAAAAAATTACTGAAAGCGATATAGATAGATATATTTTGCAAATAAATACAGCAAAAGAATTAATGGCCGCTCCAGTTGATGTGAAAGTGGAGAATATGGGAGATGTGATTAATTCGGAATTTGAAGATAAAGGTCCGATGGTAACTGCAGATGGTAAAACAATGATTTTTACTTCTCAGCGTCCAGGTAAATCAAGTGCCGTTAATCCTGATGATGGAATGTATTTCGAAGATATTTATATTTCTCGTTGGGATACACTTAAAAAAATGTGGAGTGATGCAGAATTAATTTCTGGGTCTTTAAATACAGAAGGACAAGATGCAGCAACAAGTATTTCTCCTGATGGAAAACAAATTTTTCTTTTCAAAAATGATATTGAAGCAGAATCAAGAGGTGGAGATGTTTATGTTTCTCGTTTGAGTTCATCCGGAAAATGGGGCGCTCCAAAATCAATGGGTAATCCTATCAATACCACTTATGCAGAATTAGGAGCTTGTAGTTCTCCTGATGGAAAAACAATTTATTTCGTGAGTGAACGTCAAGGTGGATTAGGAAATGCAGACATTTGGATGGTGAAGCGTAAAACACGTACAGAATGGGAAAAGCCTGTTAATCTTGGTGATGTTGTGAATACTGTTGAGGATGATGCGGGAATATTTTTAGCTCCAGATGGGAAAACATTGTTCTTTACTTCAAAAGGACACAATTCAATGGGTGGATATGATATGTTTAAAACTACTATAGAAAATGGTAAATGGACTACTCCAGTTAATTTAGGATATCCAATCAATACTATTTACAATGATTTTTGTTTTAGTTTATCAATTGACGCACAAACAGGTTATTTCGCAAGTAACAGAAAAGGTGGTTTAGGAGCAAGAGATGTTTATAAAGTAGATTTAACAAATTACCCTGTTCTTGATAAGGAGATGAAGAAAAAAGTGGAAGGCGGACCAGTAATGGCAATTTTAAAAGGAGATATTTTTGATGCAACTGCAGGTGCAGGTATGGAAGCAGAGTTGGTTGTGTACGATGAAACTGGAGCTAAGGTTGGAAGTACTAGTTCAGTTGAAGGAAGTGGAGAATATTTTCTTACGCTTTTAGCAGGAAAAACATATCAAGTAAAAATTGAAGTAAAAGGATTTAAATCAATTGATGAAAAAGTTGAAATTGTTGCTGCTAAAGAAGGCGCTACTACTGTAGTAAAACATTATTTGTTGTATAAGAATTAGCCGTTCGATAGTGTCTGCTTCAAGGCAGAATGCTCAGGCTGACAAAATATTGTAAAAAAGCCATCACAAAAAAGTGATGGTTTTTTTATTCAAATAATACCCCGAAGCTCTGCTTCGAGGTCGGGTTAGTGATGTAAAGGTTATCTTTGCTTTTATGAGTGAACATATTCATAAAAAGCACAATAAAAGTTTGTTGTTGTATCATTTGGTTTGTCCGATAAAATACCGGAGAAGCGTATTGTCTGAAATGGTTGAAAAAACTTTGGTTGA
>CAMCUO010000050.1 GCA_945879015.1 Chitinophaga pinensis
AATAAAAAAATAAAAAAATCTGCGAAATCTGCGAGCAAAATTTCATGAATCTAAATGACCTAAGCCCATATTTCAATAAACTCGATATCATTAAGGATACCGCAGCTCAAATCATAAAAGATTTTGAAATGTTTGGGATAGAAGTAAAATTTTCAGGAAATACATACAATGCCTATGAGGAATTGTTTGATCAAATAGAACCTCACATCAAAAAAATGGTCGACACTAATCGCCAAAAATTTTTAGGAATTTTGTATCGAATCGACTTAAGTGATGAGCAAATTCAAAAAGCAGTAAATTCCAATTCTACGGAGCCCTTTTCGTTGATAATAACAGACCTAATTATTAAACGAGAGCTTCAAAAAGTGGTTATCCGAAGCTACAATAAATCAAGTTAATACAGCCTTTCAGAGTACGCTTATCTTCCAATATTTAAAATTAGTCTAGTTTTTTAGGTTTTGTTCTTAATTTTTCACAATTTTAGAGGCTTTTTTGAGGTATTGGTACTTATTTATTTCAAGAAATTACTCAATATGATTTATTAATTAAAAAATATGCAAATTGGAACCAACTAATATTAGCGACCCGGAATATTTCCATAAAGTAGTAGATTGTCAACATGCTTGTCCTGCGCACACTCCCGTGCCAGAGTACATTCGTTTAATTGCTGAAGAAAAATATACAGAAGCCTATATGATAAATTGGGATTCGAATGTATTTCCAGGAGTTTTGGGTCGTACGTGCGATAGACCTTGTGAGCCAGCTTGCCGAAGAGGTCGACTTGAAGGGAAAGAAGAAGAGCCAGTAGCAATTTGTCGTTTGAAGCGTGTTGCTGCTGATAACAAAGGCGATGTAAAAAGTTTAATGCCTCAAGGTCCTTTCAAACCAAATGGTAAAAAAATTGCTTTGATTGGTGCAGGTCCAGCTTCATTAACAGTAGCTCGCGATTTAGCTCCTTTGGGTTATGAAATTCATTTATACGATGAACAAAAATTGGGTGGTGGATTTATGCGTAGTCAAATTCCTTCTTTCCGTTTACCAGAAACAGTATTAAATGAAGAGGTAAATTACATTCTTGATTTAGGAATTCATACACATTTTAATCATTACGTAAAAAGTTTAAAAGATACGTTGAGCAAAGAGTATGATGCAGTTTTTGTTGGATCAGGTGCTCCGAAAGGGCGTGATTTAGATATTCCTGGACGACAAGAAGGTGCAGCACATATTCATATTGGAATCAACTGGCTTGCAAATGTTGCATTCGAGCACACAGCGAAAGTTGGTAAAAAAGTAATTGTTTTGGGTGGTGGAAATACTGCAATGGATTGTTGTAGAACGGCTCGTAGATTAGGTGGTGATGAAGTGAAAGTGTTTGTTCGTAGTCCTTTTGCAGAAATGAAAGCTTCACCTTGGGAAAAAGAAGATGCAGCTCACGAAGATATTCCAATCATCGATAATCACGTTCCAAAAACATTTGTTGTTGAGAATGGTGTTTTGAAAGGAATGACTTTCGAAAAAGTAACAGCAGAATATGATAAAGATGGAAAAAGAAAATTAGTTCCAGTAGGTGGTCCAGATATTTTTATTGAAGCAGATGATGTTTTGATAGCAGTTGGACAAGAAAATAGTTTTCCTTGGATTGAGAGAGATTTAGGAATTGTATTTGATAAATGGGATATGCCAACAGTGAATGAAGTAACATTCGTTTCAACTAATCCAAAAGTTTTCTTTGGTGGCGATTCAGCATGGGGGCCAAAAAACGTAATTACGGCAGTTGCTCACGGACATCAAGCAGCAATTTCAATCGACTTAATGTGCAGAGGAGAAAGTATGACTGTTCGTCCTTCGCCTTTTGTGAATTTAGTTTCTCAAAAAATGGGAATTCACGAATGGGCTTATGATAGTGCAGTTGTGAATGATGAACGATATGTTGTTCCACAAGCAGATAAAAAAGTAACGCTTACAAATCGTAAGAAAGAAGTTGAACTTGGTTTCGATCATATCACAGGTTTTAAAGAAGCAGAACGTTGTTTGAATTGTGATATTCAAACTGTTTTTACAACTGATAAATGTATTGAGTGCGATGCATGTATGGATGTTTGTCCGACAGCATGTATTTCATTTACAGAAAATGCAGATGAATCTGATTTGAGAAACATGTTAAAAGTTCCAGCAACAAATAAATCGCAAGACTTATATGTTTCATCCGTATTACCAACAAAACGAGTAATGGTAAAAGATGAAAATATGTGTTTACATTGTGGATTGTGTGCAGAGCGCTGTCCGACATCAGCATGGGATATGCAGAAATTTTTCTATAATGTTACGAAAGCGCATACGGGATGTAGTTCGCATAAGTAGACAGTAGACAAATTCTACAGTAGACAATTAAAAAAATAAATAATAACGACTCCGAAGGAGTCGAATACCAATAACGATATGGCTAAGAATGATAAAATAAATGATTTTGTTGTAAGATTTGCAAACGTGAATGGAACGGGATCAGCGAGTGCGAATTTCCTTTTTACGAAGGCGATTTTCAGAATGGGAATTCCTGTTACACCTAAAAATATTTTTCCTTCAAACATTCAGGGATTACCAACTTGGTATGAAGTGCGTGTAAGTGAAAAAGGATATTTAGGACGTAGAGAAGGGGTTGATTTGATGGTAGCAGTGAATCCACAGAGTATGTTGAAGGATGTAAAGGATGTTCGCGAAGGTGGATATTTTTTATATGACAGTTCAAAAAGATTGCATGATGAATTTATGCGTGAGGATATAAATTACATTGGTATTCCATTAATGCAAATGTGTAACGAAGCTTACACAGATGCTCGTCAGCGCCAATTATTTAAAAACGTTGTTTATGTTGGAGCACTTGCTGCATTGCTTGATATTGAATTTAATGTGTTAGAAGATTTATTAAGTGAACAATTTAAAGGGAAAGAAAAATTAATTCCTTCAAATGTAAAAGCTTTAAAATTAGGTATTGATTATATTCATGCAAATTATAAATATCCATTAGAGTTCCGTGTAGAGAGACGAGATTTGATTAAAGATAAAATTTTGATGGAAGGAAATGCAGCTTGTGGATTAGGAGCTGTATACGCAGGAGCAACAGTAGCTGCGTGGTATCCAATCACTCCATCTACTTCTGTAGTGGAAGCATTCATGGATTATTCAGATGAATTTCGTGTAGATAAAATTACTGGAAAAAGAAATGTTGCGATTGTTCAGGCAGAAGATGAATTAGCTGCAATCGGAATGGTGATTGGTGCTAACTGGAATGGTGCAAGATCATTTACTGCAACTAGTGGTCCTGGGGTTTCTTTAATGAACGAATTTTTAGGTCTGGCTTATTTTGCAGAAATTCCAACTGTATTAGTTGATGTACAGCGCACTGGTCCTTCAACAGGAATGCCAACACGTACTCAGCAATCAGATATTATGGAAGCAGCTTATGCTTCTCATGGTGATACAAAACACGTTTTATTATTTCCATCTACTCCGCAAGAATGTTTTGATTCTATGTTGGATGCATTTGATTTATCAGAAGGATTACAAACTCCAGTTATTGTTATGACGGATTTGGATTTAGGAATGAACGATCACGTTTCTCCTCCTATAACATTTGATGATAAGCGTGAATACAAAAGAGGAAAAGTTTTAGATGCAGTAGCATTAGAAAAAATAGAAAAATTTGGTCGTTACTTGGATATTGATAAAGATGGCATTACTTACCGTACCTTACCAGGAACGCATCCTACTAAAGGTTCATTTTTTACACGAGGAACATCTCGTGATGAGTATGCAACTTATACAGAAGATAGCGCTGCTTACCAACGCAACATGGATCGCTTGATTCGTAAGTGGGACACAGCTAAAACAATGGTTCCCGCTCCGCAAGTTTATCAGAAAAAGAATGAATCGAATAATGGAATTTTATTTTTTGGAACATCTCAATATGCAGCAGAAGAAGCAATGGATGTTTTGAAATCAGAAAAAATTATAGTTGATGCTATTCGTCTGAAATCTTTTCCATTCACTAAAGAAGTTGTAGCTTTTATTAATTCACACGATAAAGTATTTGTAATTGAGCAAAATCGTGATGCACAAATGCGTAGTTTGTTGATGATTGAAATGGATGCTGATCCTAAAAAATTAATTTCAGTATTGAATTACGATGGTATGCCAATTACTGCTGATAATATTTTGAATCAAGTAAAAATAAATTTATCTACAAAAGAAACTGTAAACAAAGTGGCTGAAAAGAAGCCTGTAGTGGCAAAAGTGCCAACTAAAAAAGCAGTTAAAAAAGCTGTAGTTAAACCTGCCCGTCCGGCAGGCGGGAAGGTTGTTAAGAAAGCGATAAAAAAAGCAGCTCCTAAAAAAGCAGCTAAAAAAGTCTTAGCAAAAAAGAAAGTAGCGCCCAAAAAAGTAATTAAGAAAGCCGTAGCTAAAAAGAAAGTAGCGAAAAAAATTGCTTCTAAGAAAATAGTAAAAAAGGTTGCTCCCAAAAAAGCAGCAAAGAAAGTGATAGCAAAGAAGAAAGTTGTTAAGAAAGTTGTTGCAAAAAAAGGCAACAAAAAGAAAGCAACAAAAAAAAGAAAATAAATTTTTAGAAAATAATAGTAAAAGTCTAGATTATTATGACATATATACGTCCAAAATTTCGTCATCCTGAATTACAAAAAAATAAATTAGGATATACAGTTGATCACTATGAAGGCGCGCTCTCAACGCTTTGTGCTGGTTGCGGACACGATTCTATTTCTGCTGGAATTATTCAAGCAGCTTATGAAATGAATATTGAGCCTCATAAATTGGCAAAACTTTCTGGAATTGGTTGTTCTTCAAAAACTCCAGCCTACTTTTTAAGTAACTCTCATGGATTTAATTCTGTTCACGGAAGAATGCCTTCTGTAGCAACGGGAGCAAATTTAGCAAACCGCGATTTGATTTATTTTGGTGTTTCTGGTGACGGTGATACAGCAAGTATCGGAATGGGACAATTTGTTCACGTAATTAGAAGAGGTTTAAACATGACTTACATTGTAATGAACAATGGTTGTTATGGTTTAACAAAAGGACAAGATTCTGCAACCGCTGATCAGGGTTCAAAAAATAAAAGCGGAAACGTAAATTTGTTTGAATCAATTGATTTGGCAAGTTTAGCGATTGAACTAGGAGCAACATTTGTAGCACAAAGTTTCTCTGGAGATAAAGCACAATTAGTGCCGTTGATTAAAGCAGCAATGAACCACCCTGGATTTGCATTTATCAATGTTATTTCTCCATGTGTAACATTTAATAATAATTTAGGTTCTACAAAGTCTTACGATTATGTTCGTGAGCACGTTGAAGCTACAGCAACAGTAGATTTTGTTCCGCAAATGAAAGAGATAAGTGTAGAATATGGAAAGGGGACACATAAACAAGTGGTGATGCATGATGGTTCTGTTATTCAGTTGCATAAATTAGCTGAAGAGTGGGATCCATTGGATCGTCAATCTGCTATGAATGCAGTATTGAATTCAAAAGCTAAAAATGAAATTTTAACAGGATTGTTATATGTGAATCCAGATGCTCACGATTTGCATCACATGATTAATACATCAGATGTTCCATTAAATACACTTGGTAAAGATGTGCTTTGTCCGGGTTCGGAAATGCTGGTAGATATTAATGCTGGCTTAAGATAAAACCTTTCAATGTACTACTTGGACTTGCCAATATCGCTCATTTTTAGAAAGATATGCTATGTTTGAGTGCAATTTTTGCCTTTTTGTCCTTCCATTTTTCCTTTAAAATGATTATTTTTGTGGTCGTAAATAACAGTACGGACGTATTATGGAAAAGTATTCCTATTTGAGTAATGCACACATTTCTTCAATAGAAGATTTATTTCAAGATTATTTGAAAGATAATAATTCTGTTGATTTTGGATGGCAAAAATTTTTTGAAGGATTTGAGTTTGCTCGCAAAAATTATGAGGATAGTGGTGAAATTCCATTAAATGTAAAAAAAGAGTTTAATGTAATTAATCTGATAAATGGATATCGTACTCGTGGACATTTATTCACACAAACAAATCCTGTTCGTGAAAGAAGACAATACCAACCCAATTTAGATATTGAAAATTTTGGTTTGGAACAAATTGATTTAGAAACTGTTTTTCATGCAGGAACACAAATCGGGATTGGCCCAGCTAAATTAAAAGACATTGTTGCACATTTAGAACAAACGTATTGTTTGTCGATTGGTGCGGAATATATGTATATCCGGACTCCTGAAGTAATAGAATGGTTGCAGGAAAAAATGGAGAGCAGTAAAAACACTCCCAACTTTGTAGCTCATGATAAGTTGATTATTTTGCATAAGCTGAATCAGGCAGTATCATTCGAAAATTTTTTACATACCAAATTTGTTGGGCAAAAGCGTTTTTCATTAGAAGGTGCTGAAGCTACAATTCCGGCTTTGGATGCAGTTTGTGAGTTTGGTGCAGATATGGGAATAAAGGATTTCATAATTGGAATGGCACACAGAGGCCGTTTAAATATCCTTACCAATATATTACATAAAAAGTATGAAGATATTTTTTCGGAGTTTGAAGGATTCTTATCTGAAGAAGCAGATTTTGATGGAGATGTAAAATATCATCAGGGTTATTCCAGCGACCGTATCAGTGAACATGGAAATAAATTTCACATCAGTTTAACCCCGAACCCTTCACATTTAGAAGCAGTTAATCCAGTAGTAGAAGGAATAGCTCGTGCTAAAATTGACATTTTTCATAACGGAGATTATAAAAAAGTTTGTCCGATTATTATTCACGGAGATGCTGCAATAGCAGGACAAGGCATTGTTTATGAAGTATTGCAAATGAGTAAACTTGATGGTTATAAAACAGGTGGAACGGTTCATTTGGTTATCAATAATCAAGTAGGATTTACAACCAATTATTTGGATGCACGTTCCAGTACTTATTGTACAGATGTGGCGAAGACAGTTCTTTCACCAGTGTTCCATGTGAATGGGGACGATGTGGAAGCTTTAGTTTTTACAGTTAAACTGGCAATGGAATTCCGTCAAAAATTTCATAGTGATGTTTTTATTGATGTTTTGTGTTATCGTAAATATGGACATAACGAAGGTGATGAACCTCGCTTTACGCAACCTTTATTGTACAAAGCAATTGCAGCACATCCAAATCCAAGAGAAATATATGTTGAACAATTAATTTCTCGAGGAGATATTGATTTAGAATTTGCAAAAGAAACTGAAAAAAATTTCAAAGAACTTTTGCAGGAAGAATTAGATAAAGCAAAAAAAGCGGGTAAATCAAAAGTGACTTCGTTTTTAAAAAGTCAGTGGACTGGCTTGAAAATGGCAGATAACAGTGCTTTCGATAAATCACCTGATACTTATATTGATAAGAAAGCGTTTTTGGAGATTGCTAAAAAAACAGTAGAATTACCAAAAGACAAAAAGTTTTTTAATAAAATTCAAAAATTATTCGATGATCGTGCAGCCATGATTACGAATGATAATTATGATTGGGCGATGGGCGAATTATTAGCTTATGCTAGTTTGATGAAAGAAGGTCATGACGTTAGATTTAGCGGACAAGATGTTGAGCGTGGAACTTTTTCTCACCGACACGCTGTTGTGAAAGTTGAAGATTCGGAAGAAGAATATATCCCTTTGAATAATTTTGGTGCTAAAGGGAAATTGAGCATTTTCAATTCATTGTTATCAGAATATGGTGTGTTAGGATTTGAATTTGGATACTCTTTAACAGCTCCAAATGCATTGACAATTTGGGAGGCTCAATTTGGTGATTTCTTTAACGGAGCACAAATCGTTATTGATCAGTTTATTACATCTGCGGAAGCAAAATGGAGAAGAATGAGTGGTTTGGTAATGCTTCTTCCTCACGGATACGAAGGAATGGGTCCTGAGCATTCGAGTGCGAGAATGGAACGTTTTTTACAACAATGTGCTGGAAATAATATGCAGTTAGTGAATTGCACCACTCCTGCAAATCAATTTCATGTTTTGCGCAGACAACTTTTAAGAGATTTTAGAAAACCTTTGATTTGTTTCACACCTAAAAAATTATTGCGTTACCCATCTTGCGTTTCATCCATAAAAGATTTTACTACCGGTGGATTTCAGGAAGTAATTGATGACGCCTCGGCATCTGCAAAATCAGTAAAGAAAGTTGTTTTCTGTTCAGGTAAAATTTATTACGATTTGAAAGAAGGGAAACAAAAAGTGGAAGCAGATGATGTTGCAATTATAAGAGTAGAACAATTATATCCGTTTCCAGCAAAACAAATAGGAGCAATAATTGAAAAATATAAAACAGCTGACGATTTTGTTTGGGCACAGGAAGAGCCTGAAAACATGGGCGCCTGGGCACACATGATGCGTTTCTTTCTAAAATTTCCTGAAACAAAAGGAGTGACATTAAAATATGTGGGAAGAGGAGAAAGCTCAAGTCCTGCAACAGGATTTTCTAAATCTCACGGAGAACAACAACAAAGAATTATTGATGCAATAGTATCAAGACAATTAATAACTAAATAGTATGGCAATAGTAGAAATGAAAGTACCGAGTCCTGGTGAATCCATTACAGAAGTGGTGATTGCACGTTGGTTGAAAAAGGATGGAGACTATGTTGAAAAGGATGAGGAAGTTGCGGAAGTAGATTCAGATAAGGCAACTTTAACAATTAATGCTGAAGAAGCTGGTGCAATTAAATTAATGGCAGCAGAAGGCGATACTGTAAAAGTGGGACAGGTAGTTTGTTCGGTTGATACAAGCGCTAAAGCTACAGAGAAAAAAAGTGTAGAAGTGATGTCCAAAGTTGTTGCAGAATCAAAACCTGTAGCTGAAGTTGTTGCAACAAAAAAGGAGACAGAAAAATCTTCTGAAAAAGTAAACTCTACTCCATTAGCAAAAAACATAATGGTAGAAAATAAAATTCCAGCGAATAAGGTTGCTGGTTCTGGAAGAGGCGGTCGTATAATGAAAGCCGATGTGTTAAATTTGCTTTCTGCAGGATTTGATTCAAAATCTTCTTCTGGAGAAAGAACGACAGAGCGCTCTAAGATGTCTCCTTTACGTAAAAAGCTAGCACAACGCTTGGTCGCTGTAAAAAATGAAACAGCAATGTTGACGACTTTTAATGAAGTTGATATGAGTGCTATTTATGCTATGCGTGCAAAATACAAAGACAAGTTTAAAGAAGTATATGGAACAAACTTAGGGTTCATGAGTTTCTTTACGAAAGCTGTAACGGAAGCATTAAATTTATTTCCTGCGGTAAACGCAATGATTGATGGCGAAGAAATTGTTTTCCACAAATATGCAGATATTGGAATTGCTGTTAGTGCTCCGAAAGGATTAGTTGTTCCTGTAGTAAGAAATGCGGAGCAAATGAGTTTAGCAGAAATAGAAATTGCGATTAAAAATTTAGCATTAAAAGCTAGAGATAATAAAATTACGTTAGATGATATGACCGGAGGAACATTTACAATCACAAATGGTGGTGTGTTTGGTTCTATGATGAGTACTCCAATTATCAATCCTCCTCAAAGTGCAATTTTAGGAATGCACAATGTGGTAGATCGTCCTGTAGCAGTAAACGGACAAGTAGTTATTCGACCAATGATGTATGTGGCATTGTCCTATGACCACAGAATAATAGATGGTCGTGAATCTGTTGGTTTTCTTGTGAAGGTAAAAGAGATGTTAGAAAATCCTGCGAAAATGCTATTCGGTGGGAAGGATCCGAATGAAATAATATTGGGATTGTAAAGGCGCTACAAATAAAATTTATATATCCCTTTCAATAATTTGGAAGGGATTTTTTTCACCCTAACCCAGCTCCTCCCGATAGTTATCGGGAGGAGCTGGGGCTTAAATTTAAAATATGAAAATTACAATTGTAGGTTGTGGAAACATGGGATTAATCTATGCCCGCGCATTTTTGAAATATAATATTGTTTCACGAGAAAATTTATTGCTTGCAGAAAAAAACGAAGCAAGAAAACAAGAGTTGCTAAAACTTCATCTTGGAGAGGTTTGTGTTGTGAACGATAAACGTATTTCCGAAAGTGATATTATTATTTTAGCAGTAAAGCCACAAGATTTTAATGAACTGAGCTTGGATTTGGAGCACGTACTTAATAATAATATTATCATTTCTATAATGGCAGGAATGAAGTTAGAGCGAATTGAAAATGCTTTGAATCAAAAGTTTATTATTAGAGCAATGCCAAATTCTCCTGCTGAATTAGGTATGGGAATGACAGCATTTACAAGTAGCAAATCATTATCGATTGAACAAATTCGAAAAGCAGAAAATTTATTGTCGACTACAGGAAGAACAGTGTTTTTTGAAAATGAAAATTTATTGGATGCGGTTACTGCATTGAGTGGAAGCGGACCAGCATACTTTTTCTACATCGTAAAACAAATGGTGGAAGCAGGAAAACAAATGGGATTT
Organism: Chitinophaga pinensis; assembly: GCA_945879015.1. Lineage (GTDB taxonomy): Bacteria > Bacteroidota > Bacteroidia > 2-12-FULL-35-15 > 2-12-FULL-35-15 > 2-12-FULL-35-15. Next base: position 10,518 of record CAMCUO010000050.1, read on the forward strand.
GATCAGCATACCGCTGAAATACTTGTAAAACAAACTATGTTAGGTTCTTTCCATTTATTGAACACAGCAGATAAATCATTGGACGAATTAATCAAATCCGTTGCATCCAAAGGTGGAACAACTGAAGCCGCATTGTCTGTTTTTAATGAAATGGGTGTCGGAGTAAATCTGCAAAAAGGAATTGTAAAGGCTAGAGATAGGGCGATGGAATTATCGAAATGATGGAACGCAGATGACGCGGATAGAACAGATTAAAACGGATTTATATTTATACCGTCATCCCGTGCTGTCACCCTGAGCTTAGTCGAATGGGCGCGATCTCCTTGTTAGAACTTCAATGCTCTTTCTAAACTCATTCTTGTGGTTTCTCAGTCAAATGCTACGGCAATCTTGCCAATACTTTCAAGTCTTCTAAATCCTGTTTTCTTATTACATAGGTTTTAGTCCAGTTGTCGTGCCAACCTGTATTTCCCCAACAGGACAGAGCTTCAAAAGGAGCAACAATTGCTATAATTAGAGTTATTCAAATAAAAAATCTATAAGTAGTTTTCATGTTTATGTGTTTGAATACTTAAATATAGCAAAAAAATCGTTTAAATTTGAAGAATATTAAAATGGAATTAAATGTCGCGTATTACATCCATAGAAGAGTATCACAAAGAATACAAAAGAAGTGTAGAAAATCCAGAAGCTTTTTGGGGAGAGCAAGCTGAAGAGTTTGTTTGGAAAAAAAAATGGGATAAGGTACTCGACTGGAATTTTAATTCTGCGGAAACAAAATGGTTTGTTGGTGGTAAATTAAATATCACCGAAAATTGTTTGGATAGACATTTGCCACAACGAGCAGATCAAATAGCATACTATTGGGAACCGAATGAGCCGAATGAAAAAGCAGTTGAACTTACCTACAAACAATTATACGAACAAGTTTGTAAATTTTCCAATGTTTTAAAAGAGAACGGAGCAAAAAAAGGAGATCGTATTTGTATTTATATGCCAATGGTTCCTGAATTGGCAATTTCTGTCTTAGCATGCGCAAGAATTGGTGCAGTGCATTCGGTAGTATTTGGTGGGTTTTCGGCTTCAGCTTTATCCGGTAGAATTCAGGATTGTGATTGCAATATTGTTATTACAAGTGATGGAGCATATCGTGGAGCAAAAGCAATTCTAATGAAAGAGGTAGTAGATGAAGCATTGGAAATTTGTCCTTCTGTTAAAAAAGTAATTGTTTTAGAACGAACACAAACAGCTATAAAAATGTTGGATGGTCGTGATGTTTTTTGGAAAGAAGAAATGAAAAATGCTTCTTCTGAATGTAATGCAGAACAAATGGACGCAGAAGATATACTGTTCATTTTATATACATCTGGATCTACAGGAAAACCAAAAGGTGTGGTGCATACCTGCGGTGGATATATGGTCTATACGGATTACACATTTAAAAATGTCTTCCAATATAATAATGACCTATCCCCATCCCTTCCTCCTTCGACTACGCTCTGGATAAACTCCGAGAAGGGAGATGCTCCGGGATATTACACCACTGATCCAATAACATTTAAACTTCTAACTGAATATTCTAAGGAGATGCGAGATAATCCAACTCCTGCAGAAAATATGTTGTGGCAATCTTTAAGAACACACAAAGCAGGGTATCATATAAGAAGACAACATATTATTGGAAAATTCATTGTTGATTTTGTTTGTTTAGAAAAAAAAGTAGTGATTGAAGTCGATGGAGATATACACGATCATCAAGTAGAAGAAGATGCTCAGCGAACAGCATTTTTAAATGAAGAGGGATTTGAAGTGCTTCGCTTTAGAAATGAAGAAGTATATGAAGATGTACATTTCATAAGTTTAAGAATCGAAAACATTTTAGACAATAGACAAAGTGTAACAGACGGAGCAAGTTCCCTTCCCTCTGGGGAGGGTAAGGGTGGGGTCGATGTGTTTTGGTGCACTGCAGATATCGGTTGGATTACCGGTCATTCTTATATTGTATATGCCCCGCTTTTAGCTGGTGCAACTTCTGTTATGTTTGAAGGAGTTCCCACTTATCCGGATGCAGGAAGATTTTGGCAGGTTATTGATAAATATAAAGTAAATATTTTTTATACGGCTCCAACAGCAATAAGAGCATTGGAAGCAGCAGGAGTTGATTTTGTTAAACCATATAAGTTAGATTCTTTGCGTGTGCTTGGGAGTGTTGGTGAACCTATTAATGAAGAAGCGTGGCAATGGTATAATACAAACATTGGAAAAGAAAAATGTCCAATTGTAGATACTTGGTGGCAAACAGAAACAGGTGGAATTTTAATTTCTCCTTTGGCAGGAATCACCAAAACAAAACCAAGTTTCGCGACTTTGCCCTTGCCTGGTGTTCAGCCAATTTTAGTTGATGATAAAGGAAATGAAATTGTTGGAAATGGAGTAGAAGGAAATTTATGTATTAAGTTTCCTTGGCCGGCTATTATTCGCACAACATACGGAGATCACGAACGCTGTAAACAAACTTATTTTTCTACCTATCCTGGATTATATTTTACGGGCGATGGTTGTAAGCGCGATGAAGATGGATATTATAGAATAACTGGAAGAGTAGATGATGTAATGAATGTAAGCGGACACAGAATTGGAACAGCAGAAGTTGAAAGTGCAATTAATATGCACATTGATATTGTCGAGTCTGCTGTTGTTGGATATCCACACGATATAAAAGGACAAGGTATTTATGCTTATGTAATTTGTACTAACAAAAATAAAGACGCAGATGCTTTGCGAAAAGAAATTTTAGCAGAAGTAACTAAAGCGATTGGAGCAATTGCAAAACCTGATAAAATTCAAGTCGTAAGTGGTTTACCCAAAACAAGAAGTGGTAAAATTATGAGAAGAATTTTAAGAAAGGTTGCTGAAGGTGATATCAACAATTTGGGAGACATTTCTACCTTGCTTGATCCAGCTGTTGTGGAGGAAATAAAATCAGGAGCAATAAAATAATTTTAATGACTAAGTATTACTAAAGGTTTCGAAAAATTATTTGTTTCATCAGCAACTTTTATAAAATACATTCCTGGTAAAATATTTTTTGTATTTATTGATACATTATTTTCTCCAACTGAATAACTTTGTTTTTCTGATTCATAAATAGTTTGTCCCAACACATTTATAATCGATAAGCTTAAATTTTTAGAATGAGGTAATGTAAATGAAACATTTACCAGCTCATTTGAGGGATTTGGAAAGAGTTGGATAGTGCTTCCAATTAAATTCAAATCATCAACTCCAGCATTTACATCAATATTTATATCGTCTAAATAAATATTATTACCTCCATTTGAACTATAAATGAATTTGAAACGAAATCCCGATGTCATAAATGTTACAGGAATTGTAGCAACTCCAAGTTTCCATTCTGATGTGGAAGAGGGAGCGAATGATGAGCTTGTAATTGCTGCAGTTTCAAGTGCTGTGCTTGTTAAATTTAATCGCTGAATCCAAGTCGTATTGCAATTGTTTGTAACGTACACTTGCAAACGATCATTACTACTCGAATCTATTTTTGCATGCGCATATTTAAAACTTATATTCAAAGATGTAGCTCCAGTTAAATCAATAATCTTACTATACAATTCATCTTTTGTATTCATTGTATTATCAAAATTGTTGAGCATAACAGCTACTGATCCGCTGCAAGAAGCCGCACTTGTTAGTTGCCAGCGATTGAGAGTATCCAAACTATTTTCAAACCAATCCAATCCATTTAATGAAACAGTTGTTTCAAAGCCTTCGCTAAATGGATAAGGTGTTCCTGAGTCTGGAAGTACAGAAATAAAATTTGGTTTAATAATTTCTGCTGAATCTGTTCCGTTATATACTTTTAAAGTAACATTATAAATTCCAGGAGTAGTATAAGTTATACTTGGATTTGCTACTGTTGAAGTAGAAGGCGTTCCTCCTGGAAATGTCCATAAAACACTTGTAAATGTCCCATTGTATGAAGTGTTTGTAAAAGCAATAATGTTGGCGGAGCTTTCACAAACAACTGTTTTGTTGCAAGTAAAATTTGCCTTACAAAGTGGTCCAACTGCTGTTGCAACTCCTGTAGCATTTAAATTACTTGCCTGCCATAAATTATCTCTTCCTGCAATAGGAGAATTTAAACAAGCTTGCATTCTAGCTTTTTGTCCGAATGTGAACATTCTGTTGCAATAAGAATAATCCATCGTGTTTTGCACATTGTCAACCGCATTTAAACAGGATGCGCCACTTAAATTACAACTGATCCAGCCAATAGTAGGAGGTGTATCAGTTACTAAATCATCAATATTGCAATCTTTAAAAGGGTCGGCACAGGGATAAAAATAAAATCCTGGGACATTATTTCCTCCCCAGATGTGCTGAAGATTCAAATAGTGCCCGCATTCATGAGCGAATGCAACAGATTGTGTATAATTAGAAGTTCCAATTGTGCCAACATAATTATGTGCAATTACAATTCCATCCCAAGCAGGAATAGAATCTGCATCAGCAGGCCAAACACAATGTCCAGCTAGTCCTGCAGCATTTTGAACGATGTATACATTTAAATATTTGTTAGTTGGCCATTGAATTAGTGACTTAACGGAATGGTCGCCAACTGATGTTAATGATGATGCTATACGATTTATTCCGCTGGTACAATTTCCACTAGGGTCTAATTGAGCTAAACGAAATTCAATATCACAATCGGCATGCAATGGTTTAAATGCTGCAACTATAGAGCCTGTGTCAGCCAACTGTTTTCTGAATGTTTTGTTTAAGATGTCGAGTCCGTCTAAAATTTGTGCATTGCTAATGTTTTCTGTTCCGTAATTGTGAATGACGTGAAACACAATAGGAATTACATAAGTAGCAGTACTGGTTTTTTGGGAGTAGAAATCGTCAACAAATTTTTTAGTGAATGCTTCTAATTCAATATCACGTTTAATTACTGCTTCAGCAATTTTAGGATTTTTTTTAAGAGTAGAAATTCGTAATTCATCGGCTCCACAATATTTCAAATCTTCTTGCGCAGTATTATCAATGACAATAATTGTCAGAAATAAAAAAAGTAGTAGTTTTTTCATTGTGTGCTCGTTTATACAAACTTAAGGATTAAAATCTTTTGAAAAAAATGTAATTTTTCTCCCTTTGAAGCGGTAAATTAGATGTGGAAACGAGTAAAATCAATCATTTGAGCAATAATGGTCTCATATACTCAAAAAAACGCCAAAATAACTTAAAACTTTGGTAGTTATTGAATAGTACGTTATCTTCGTTTCTTAAAACAGAGTAGTGTCCGACAGTCTAGTTATCATACCAACCTTTAACGAAAAGGAAAATGTAGAGCGAATGATTCGCAAGGTATTTTCTTTGTCTATTCCCTTCCATTTATTGATTGTAGACGATGGTTCACCAGATGGAACAGCTGATATTGTAAAAAAATTAATGCAAGAATTTTCTGGGCGATTATTTATTGAAGAGCGCAAAGGGAAATTGGGTTTAGGAACGGCATACATTCATGGTTTTAAATGGGCGCTACAAAAAAAATACGATTACATTTTTGAAATGGATTGTGATTTTTCTCACAACCCATATGATTTGATTCGTTTGCGTGAAGCGGCAGTGAATGTTGCTGATGTTGCAATTGGTTCTCGTTATGTAAAAGGTGGAAAAATTGAAAATTGGCCGAAAGGGAGAGTATTGATGTCGTATTTCGCATCAGTATATGTTCGTATGATTTTATTTGTACCAATTCGTGATACAACTGCTGGATTTAAGTGTTATAAAAGAAAAGTTTTAGAACGAATTAATTTTGATGAAATAAAATTTGTTGGATATGCTTTTCAGATTGAAATGAAATATACAGCTTATAAATTAGGATTTAAAATTGTTGAAGTCCCAATTACCTTTATTGATCGAATAGAGGGGGCTTCTAAGATGAGCAAAGGGATTTTTAAAGAAGCATTTTGGGGCGTATTGCAAATGCGATTAAAAAAAATTAAATAAAGCTCTTTTTAAAGGGCTTTTTTATTAAGATAAAAATGGAAACTATATTAATTAAAAACATAAACATTGTTAATGAAGGGAAAGTCTTCAAAGGCAATGTATTGATAGAAGGAAAGTTCATTGCAAAAATTTCTGAATCAGATATAAATGGATCAATGGATACAATAATTGATGGGGAAGGACAATATTTATTTCCTGGTTGTATTGATGATCAAGTACATTTTCGTGAACCGGGTTTAACTCATAAAGGAGAAATATATACTGAAGCAAAAGCAGCTGTGGCAGGTGGTGTTACATCTTTTATGGAAATGCCGAACACCCTTCCAAATGTATTCACGCAAGAATTATTAGAAGATAAATACAAACGTGCTTCCGAAGTTTCTCTCGCTAATTATTCTTTTTTTATGGGTGCTTCCAACGATAATCTGGAAGAAGTATTAAAAACAAATCCGAAAAACGTTTGCGGGATAAAAGTGTTCATGGGTTCCTCAACCGGAAATATGTTGGTTGACAATAAAGAAACGTTGGAAGGATTATTTTCGAAATGTAAAATGTTGATTGCAACACATTGTGAAGATGAAGCAACTATTAGAAATAATATGCAAGTTTATAAAGATAAGTATGGGGAAGATGTTCCAATTGAATGCCATCCTCTGATACGCAATGAAGAAGCCTGTTACAAGTCTTCGTCAATGGCAGTTGAATTAGCAAAAAAATACAATACTCGTTTGCATATTCTTCATATTTCTACTGCTAAAGAAGTGGAACTGTTCGATAATAAAATTCCTTTAAGAGAAAAACGGATTACTGCTGAAGCATGTATTCATCATTTATGGTTTTCTGACGAAGATTATAAAACTAAAGGAAATTATATTAAATGGAATCCCGCTGTTAAAAAAGCAAGTGACAGAGATGCAATTTTAAAGGCGGTATTAGATAATAAAATTGATGTGATTGCTACAGATCATGCACCGCATACGATTGAAGAAAAAGCACAATCTTATTTTAAAGCTCCATCGGGAGGACCTCTTGTTCAACACTCCTTAATTGCAATGATTGAAATGCATAAGGAAGGAAAAATCACACTTGAAAAGATTGCAGAAAAAATGGCACATGCAGTAGCCGATTGTTTTCAAATTGAAAAACGTGGTTATATTCGTGAAGGCTATTTTGCAGATTTAGTCTTGGTTGATTTAAATAGTTCTCAAACCGTAGACAAATCTAACATTCTATATAAATGTGGTTGGTCGCCATTTGAAGGCACTACATTTCATTCAAAGGTGAAATATACTTTTGTGAGCGGACATTTGGTTTACGATAATGGGAATTTTAATGAAGCAATAAAAGGTGAACGCCTAAATTTTACAAGATAATTTACAAGCATGGCAATACTGTATACTCTTCTAAGACCGTTTGTTTGCATTAGCTTGAATGTATATTATCGAATAGATATAAAAGGCTTAGAAAAAATACCATCTAATAAACCCTATATTCTTGCTCCTAATCATTCCAATGGATTTGTTGATCCTGTTGTTCTTCCAGTGTATCTGAGTCAAAAAGTTAGATTTTTTGCAAGAGGAGATGTGTTTAAAGGGAAAGTCGCAAAATGGATTTTAAATCAAATGAATGCAAGTCCGATGTATCGTATGCAAGAAGGATTTGCGGAGATTAAAAAGAATGACAAATCTTTTGAAGAATGCCGAACGTTATTATCAGCAAATAAAGCGATCTTAATTTTCCCTGAAGGATTATGTGTTCAACAAAGACGGGTTCAGCCATTGAAAAAAGGATTATCTAGAATTGCTTTTCAAACATTGGAATCAATCGATTATTCCAAAGATATTCTGGTAATTCCTGTAGGACTCAATTATCAATCGGCACCAAGGTTTAGAAGTAAATTTTTTCTGGATGTTGGAGAACCTATTTCTATTAAAGCATACGAAGAAAAATACAAGCTGGACAAAGTAAGGACTATCAACGAGTTTACAAAAACTCTTGAAGAGAAGATGAAGAAAACGGCCTATCATATTAATAATCCAGAAAATGATTCATTGGTTGCTAATATGGAAGAGTTGTATACTCATCAGCTATTGAAAGATAAAGGTTTGAACGCTTCACAATTAAAAAATCATCCTCTGGCAAGTACTGAAATTATTGAAATGGTAAATATATTGGATGTGAAGAAACCTGAATTGATTTCTCGACTGAAAGCAAAATTAGATTCTTATGTTAAACTTTTAAATGCAAACAAACTTCGTGATCATTTATTAAGAGAAGAAAGTATCAATAAAATGAATTTTGGAACCTTCTTTTTAGAATACCTGATCATTTATTTAGGAATGCCAGTTTATTTAATTGGTTTGTTGTTGAACTATCTTCCATATTATTTAGCAAAAAAATTAGCAAATAAAAAAGTGAAAAAGAATGAGTTCTATGCTTCGTTTAGAGTAAACCTATCTTTAATTTTTTGGACAATCTGGTTTTTCGCAATGCTGTTGCCTATTTCATTGGTGTTCAGGAATTGGTTGCTGCTGGGTGTGTTTGCTCTGACAGTTTGTGTCACCGGAATATTCGTTATTAAATTTTATTCCATCATGAAAAAAATATTTGGACGTTGGAGGTTACTTCGGATGGTGCGTAAAGACAAAAAAACAGTTGAGCAATTGATGAATGAAAGAGCAGAAGTAATGTCCTTGTTGGTCAATGCTAAAGAAGAATATCTTGCTAATAAATAATTTCTAATTCCCATAAGGAGAAAACAGAAAATCCACTTGCGTATCTAAATCATAAAGCATTGCAAAGCTTTTGGATTCTTTCAAACAAAATGGTTTTATTAGTTGAATCATGTTCTTGTAGCCATCTAAAGTTAAATCACAAAAAAACGTTTTGTTGTCCATGGTTAAAATTCCTTCATCTGTTTCAGAGTGATGAAGAATAAGTTTGCAATTTATGTGTTCAATAAAGTCGAGTGTATTTAAGTCGAGAGAGGAATTGCTATCTATCACAGTGTTTTGAATAGCATCACTGAACCTGATAGCTTCTGCTTTATCGAAGTTGTAGAGGCGAACCACTTGATCTCCATACTCGTTGACGTTATCAAGGAATTCTAATTTCATAGTTGTAAAGCTTTTACACCACTGGTGGCGTGTGAATTTTTAATATTTAATCTGTAGAATTTATTTTTTACAATATTTTTCCGATTCTTCTATCGAATACTTTTTTTCTAAATCAATATCATTAAATCCTTTTTTCTTTCCCCAAGAAAACAGCCATTCAAAAAAGGGTAACATTTTATTGGTTTTGATTTGTTCTAAAAAGTAAATTTCATGCTCCTTTTCCTTTATCCCCATTTCATAAAGAACTTTGTCGTGTTCTTTTATTCCTAATGAATGAAACATGTGCATCATTCTAAAATATTCACAAACGTTACCGCTTTCTAATCGTCCAGCAAAATAAAAAGGCATAAACCAGCCAATTAAATAACAGCTTCCTGAAATTATTTTTCCAACAACATGAAATCGAAATTCATAATATTTTGAAACAGGAACATTGTATTCCTTCATAATTTGCAATACCTCTTCTCGGTGATTCCATTCATCTAACTCAATTTGATGAATAGATTTTTTCTCATCAGCATTTTTAACAGCCCCAGCATGACCTTGATAAGCAAATGCAGCAGCTTTTTCAGCAGAATAGGCGGTTTTGAGAAGATTGACTAATTCGGGGTGTTGGAGTTGCATTTATTCTTTCACTCTGTTAAATTTCAAAGCTTTCAACATCCAATCAGGTAATGGTTTGGATGCATCACGTTTTCTTAAATCCAAATACCAGCCTAATTTTTTCATAATTGGAATTTTTTTGGTTTGCACAAATTCAATAAGTGCTCCATCAGGATCCTCAATATAGCTGAAGTGTCCTGCAGCTTCTCCCATATCGAAATTTTCACCGCCATCGATCGTGAACGGGTGACTTTTTTCAGCACAAAGTATTTTCATTGTTTTCTGATCGCTGATATCGAAACACAAATGGATGAATCCTTGATCGCCCCAGAGACGATTCTCAAATATTTTTTTAGGTGTGCGTTCTAATGTTTTTACCAATTCAATTTCGCTGGCTCCTAATAATTTGGAAAAAGCACCAATACGGGGTTTACTATGTTTTAATAATACACGGTGAACCTTGTGAGTTCCACTTGGAAATGTTTTTAAATCGTCAAATGTTCCTTGTTTGTCGTATATAACTGTATCGTAACCTAAAATATCCGAATAGAATTTTTTAGATTTTTCTATATCACTTACGCCGATCATCATTCCTGATGGTCCGCCCGTTAACTGCAATCCCTTGCCAAACCAAGAATCACTTTTTACTACTTGAAAAAGATTGCTCCACGGGTCACGTAAATAAAAAGTATCGTTTCCGTTTGGGTCTTTTACAATTTCAGAAATAAGATTTACATTTTTTGATTTCAGAAACTCATAAGAACCTTTTACATCGCTGGTTTTCATTTTAGCGCAATAAAATCCTAAATCGCCTAATTGTAATTCAAATGAACAAGGTTCAGGTTTGCGACTAGTATATTGCCAAATTTCAAATCCTCCACCACCTTTGAGGTTGATCGCTAAAATAGCGTGACGCATATGAGATTTTCCTCCAGTATATGGTAACATTAAGTTTGCTTCTGCTGCTTCTTCAAAAATGGGAATATCCATACCAAAATGTTTGGCATACCATTTAAATGCTTCATTTACATTCGGAATTCCAACTCCTACTTGTTGAATTCCTGCTATAGTCGGCTTACTCATATATTAATTTTATTTTTTTTCATTCATTTTCAAATTAGCACATTTCCAAATTTCCAAATTATTCCGGTTTCTGTTTTCTAATCAATCGCGTAAATAAATTCGGAAAAAAACGTTTCACCCAAATGGCTCTTAACTCTTTTCCTCCGATAAAAAGTTCATCTTTATTATTCTTAATTCCTTTTAATATTTGTCTTGCACATTCTTCAGCACTTAAACCATCTGCTTGACTTTTGTCCATTTTATTATGCTTGCCACCATCGCCAGTAATGGCATTGATGGAAATATCGGTTTTTATTTTACCGGGACAAACAATTAATACTTTTATATTATCGTTAAAAATTTCCATACGTACTGCTTCAAAAAATCCGTGAAGTGCATGTTTTGATGCAGAATAAGCTGATCGAAAGAAAAATCCAAACTTTCCTGCGATACTGCTCATCACTATAATGTGTCCGCTTTTTTGTTTTATCATAAAAGGAAGAACACTTTTTGTTAGAGCAATAGTTCCAAAAAAATTAATCTCCATTATTTTTCTGTCAATTTCAAGTGGTGTTTCTAAAGTTAATGAGCGTTGACTAATTCCGCCGTTATTTATAAGAATATCAATTCGACCAAATTTATCAATTACAGTTTTGGCTAATTCATTTGTTTTTGAAGTGTCAGATAAATCTAAAGGAAGGATGAGTACATCTGAATGAGGAAGATTTAGGGATTTTTTCACACGATTCAGTTCGTCTTCTCTGCGGGCAGAAAGGATGATTTTTGCTCCCTCTGATGCAAAAGCTTTTGCTATAGCTTCCCCAATGCCTGAGGAGGCTCCAGTAATCCAAACAACCTTGTTTTTGTTGATAGTCATTCTTGACAAAAATAGCTTAATTTTTGCATTAAATTTGTGTAAATTTATACAATAATAGAAACGGGAAATTTCTATTATAAGTTTAGTAAAATCTCGTTTTGAATACTTAGATATGAAACAACTCATTACTATTTTTTGTATTACTTTTTTTTGTGCTTGTACTTCTATTGATGAGCGCCCGAGTATTCCTGATACAGTATTGTCTCAGGAAAAAATGGCAGAAGTTATGGTGGATGTTCATTTATTGGAGGCTACACTTAGTGTGAATGCTTATAGCAAAGACCAAATTGTAACGAATCCTATTATGCCTAATTCAGATGTGTTAAAGAAAAATAATGTGACGAAAAAACACTATGAGGAAAGTTTTGGTTTTTATTGCCAAAATCCTATACTATTAACGGAGGTGTATCAGTTGGTATTAAACAATTTGAGCAAAATGCAGGCTGAAGTAATGAATAAAAAATAGATTCCTATTTTAAAACTCAATTTTTTCAATTGGCAGACCAATTAATTTTGAAATGTGGTTAGCTTCATCAACACTTTCTCTATCTCCTTGTTCATGTTTCTAATGGTTTAAAAATTTGATAAATGTTATTTGAGTATGCTCTTCTAGATATTTTAAAACTCCGGTACTTGGATTGAAATTTATCTCAGGAGTTTCTTTTGTTTTTTCAATGATTAATGCATCTATACTTAAAAAATAAGAGTAGAAAAGGTTCTAATTATAAAAGTTTGAAAAATAATTATGCTTTTTTTAAAGTAAATGAAAAAACGGTGCCAGCCCCCTCAGTACTCATTACATTAATGGATTGATTGTGGGCTTC
>CAMCUO010000051.1 GCA_945879015.1 Chitinophaga pinensis
ACAGGAAATTCACAAGTACGAGGAGTAGATATGTCGATGGTAGTTTCTTCAGACGAAAAAAATAAAAAATTTGGAGTCAGTGCTTTGTTAGGATATACTTATGTTGAACCAATCACATTAACTCCTGATAGTGTATATGCTGTCGATAGTGCATTTGGTGGCATAGGAAAACCATTGTCATACAAAAATAGCAGTATGGATACGACTGATAATATTATGAAGTATCGTTTCAAACATTTAGTAAAAGGAGATATCGAATTCAGAATTTATAAAATAGGAATAGGTTTTAGTTATCGCTATTATAGCAAAATGCAAAACATAGATAAAGCTTTCGAAGATTTAGAAGAACTTACCGAAGCATTAACATTTGTAGCCGATTTAAAAGCTGTAGACTATTGGGAAACTCATTACGGCTTTCATATTTTTGATGCTCGTTTGAGTTATCAAGCTAGTAAAAAACAAAAATTATCATTGGTTTGCAGTAATATATTCAATGTTGATTACTCACTGCGACCGATGAAGATAGAATCTCCAAGAACAATTGCTTTGCAGTATGTGCTTACTTTCTAAACAATATTTAATAAAAGTCTTCGACTCCGCTCAGACTGACGATCGAGTTGTCACACTGAGCGGAGTCGAAGTGTTTACGAAGGTTGAATTTGAATGCTAAAACAAATACTATTTTTGCTCTCTATCTTTTAATTTTTGATACTCTTTCATAGTATCCGTTTCTTTATCATTATGATATGCACCATAATAACTAAAAGCTAATCCAATTCCCCAACCTAGCGTACACCAAATTGGCCAAGGGAACTTACTTCCATAATCTTCATCAAAATCAGCATGACCTTGCGTGATGTACCACATTGCCCATAAAAATCCGTTTATGATAATGTAAGATGCCAATTGTTTTTTAAAACTAGCACGTTTTTTTGCCATGCGCCATAATTGTTCGTCTTTGTTTTCCATTTTTTGTTAGTTTATTGGTTCATTAGTTCACCTGTTCATTGGAGTGCTGTGTGTTGAAGTGTATGTATTAATTTTTCTTTATATACGCTTGTATCGCTTCAACATATTCTTCAAATGCTTTAATCCCTCTTTTTGTAATAATACAACTTGTTTGTGGATAATTATCTTTGAATGTTTTTTTTACAGTGATGTAATCTGCTTCAGCTAATTTACTAATCTGTACACTTAGGTTTCCGGCAGTAGCACCCGTTTTTTCTTTTAGAAAACTAAAATCCGCTTCTTTAACGCTTATCAATAAACTCATTATTGATAAGCGTAATTGTGAATGTAATAATGGATCTAAATCGTGAAACATGTGTAAGATTCTGTTTTATAGAATAAGTTATTTCTTATTGTTCATTTGTAATAAATATCCCGGAACGATATATCCACCAAAAACAGCACTTGCAATAATTAGCAATTGATAAATTCCTTCAATCTGAAAAGCTGCAATGGCACAAAGCCAGCAAAATATTCCACCTAAAATAAGCGGAGTAAATTTTAAGGCCCCTCCTGAAATAAAAAGACCAATACCGTATAGTGTCATAATTATTGGGAGAATTTGTGAAGCGCCCCATTGATGAAAAAACATGATTACTGCCATTGCTGCACCAAAAGCAATCCAGGTGTATTTTAAAAATTCGGAGACATGTGTTTTTACTTTTTCTTTTTTAGTTTGTCGAAAGAAATGAATTGCGGTAATTATTCCGCCTAGTGGCATTAATAGCCAAGCCATAGAGCCATTTTCTATATTCATCACTTCTAAAATAAATTGAGTGACGCTAGCTATAAATACTAACCACCCCCAAAGTAAAAAAATAAATGAATCGGATTTCACATCATTTTTTGCAGCCGAAATCATTTCATGAATGATTCTCAGGCTTTCTTCTTGAGTTAATTTTTTTTCTTCGTTTTCCATTTTATGTTGGTTGAGTTAAGGATTCTTTCATAGCTGTATTGAAAGTAAAATCACTACTTGTTAATCTTATACCATTACTTTCTTTTCAATTTGTTCAAACCCAATAAAACTGCATACTATAATTACATCTCCCGTATCAGCAGCGGTAAAAGAAAAAGTTCCATTCGCATCTGTTGAGGCTCCGTCATAGGTATCTTTTATAAAAACATTGACTCCCGGCAAAGGTTGTTTCTTTTGATTGAGGATTTTTCCTGAAACTTTGGTTTGAGCCAAAATTCCTTGAGAACTCATTAAAATCAATACAAATAGGCTAATAATTCGTTTCATAAAACAGCTTAATCTTGTAATTATGGCACAAATATAAAGTAGTTTATGTTATAAACCAAATATTAATCAGACTTTTTTGCCTAAAGGGCAAAATTAGTCTGATTTATCCCGTGCAGCGACACGGGATCTCATAATATTGGCTGTCATCCCGTGCCACGACACGGGATCTACCCATTAGAAAAAGAGGCAAACATTCGAAAAAGATTTCTCGACAAGCTAGTTATCTCATAGTTGTGAGACAGCAAACAACGAGCAGATGCCGCCCTTCGATCCGCTCAGGGTGACATTGCGAAGTACATTATTAAAGGAAAATATCATCACAGGTTACAGCAATAAATTTTTTAGTATTTTTAATATCCTAAACCACAATATTAATAAAGAATACTAGTTTAACATTATGAAACGATTTCTCTCTCTACCCCGAATAAGCATAATCCGTTTAGGACTTGTTATCACGTTAAGTACAATTATGGTTGTTGATTCTGGTTGTCAGCAGTCGAAACCTGGTTGCGGAAATAAACGTGATCATAGAAAAAGAAAGAAAAGTGTGAAGAAGTTTGCTCCGAGTATGAGTTATATATATAATGCTAAGACTACTTTTAATTTGTTGTCTTAATTCTGATTTAATTATTCCTGCGGTAATTTTTCTGCTTTATCATTAAATGAAAGATTAATACTTGCGCCCAATCTGACGAAAAGAGGCAGTTCAATATCATAAGGAGAGATGGTATTATTATGATAATTTCCTGCAGCACAAAGTCCGGTCTGAATCATAAATTTGCAATTTTTCCCTCCAACCTTCATAGTTATTGATGGCTCCATTGTAATTTGGTTTGTTTTACCTAAATCAATTATATCTTCATGCCTGAAATAAAAATTTTGTGTAGAACGATCGTACTCCCATCTTTGATAATGATAATAATAGTTGGAAAAATCCCAATAACATACTTTTGCAGAAAAAGCCAATTCTATTTTTTCAGTAATGATCAATCCAATATTCAATTGTCCAAAATATTTATTAGCGTGAATGTTTGTATGGTAGACCTTTTTACTTTGGTCACCAAAAAAACCTGTACGTTGAACCGAATCATCATATTGAATACCTTGGTAACTATATCCTCCATATAATTCAAGAATCAGTTTGTTTTGAATCGGGTAATAACCTCCAATTCCTATTTCTGGCGAAAAATAACGTGGGTGGGCTTGCAAGCTGGTTATAATCCCCAGATGTTTGATTGGTGAATATGCCAGGTTCACATTTAAACTCAAAGGAGAAATTGTAGGTTCTACCCTGAACTGTTTTTTATCGGTAAAAAGAGGAACATTTTGAGTGTGGGGAACGAAGGTGTGAGTACGGCAGGACGTAAATAAAACAGAAGTAAAACAAAAGAATAAATATATTTTTAATATTTTCATGGATTTTCTATTAAACTAAGGTGAAATATAAAACTTAGCTCCTACTGGTGATGAAAATTTTTATTTATCTTCTTGCTCTTCATCATTCATTTTTAGAAGATCAGCAATAATAAAAGCTGGTGCTTCATTTTCTTTAATTAATTTTTGAAAAGCCCAAAATATATCCTTAGAAACATTATAATGTCTTAATAATTGAGAATGAATTTCACCAGGATATAAAAGATGAATTAATATATCACTTTTTGAATGATATTCAACATACTGCTTATTAACATTTACTATAACAACTCCGTTGCGTAAAAGATTATTGAAATGCTCTGCAAGAATAAAGCTATCAGTTGCCGATTCTAATGGAACATTTTCAATTATTTTAACTTTGCAATGAAAACTGCGATCATAAATCGTGTAATAGTAAGTTCCATATACTTCCTCTGAGATTTCGAATGTTGTCTCAACAGATTTTTCTTTTTCATAAACACCAAAATTCCAGTCAGCTTCAGAATGAAGTTTTTTCAATTCCTTCCAAACTAATTCTTCCTGTTTATTGTAGTTTAGCGATAGTCTGTAAACTTTTTTTAAGAATGCTAAAATCTTTTTCATGTCTTATATGTTAAAATTTCTCACAATGTCATGCTAAACAAGTCGGATGGTTAAAAAAACATCCCTGTAGTTTAGCCAACCAAATGAAATAAATAAGATGAACTTACTTTAATAGAAAACTCAAATGTTTTGATTAGCCTCGTAAGCCGTTCCTTATTTTTTTCGAGTAGAAGTAGTTTAAAATGACTTAGATTTATTTTAATATAGGTCGCACTACTTGTTCAAGTCTTTTTGTTTTTCTAACTCTCTTATTATGTCTTCAGTACTGTTAAGATTTTCATTAAACTTTACTTTCTGCTTTTGTTCTGTGCAACTGTTACCGTCAGATATTGGATTTGAAATATTTGTCGTTACTCCAGTATTAAGTTTTCTTAAACTACCGATAATAATTAATGCTATTGCAGGAAAAAAGAAAGCAAGAAATCCCCATCCTATCCCACTGCGATTTTGTCTACGCGCAATATTAGGTACCCATATTATAGCCGTAATTCTAAATATAGCTCCAAAAGCTCCTAATATTTTATTTGCACTTTCAACTGCATCAAAGTCATTTAGAGAATGGCTAAAAAAAACAAGAAAAATAGCCGATGCTACAAGCACAATAATACCGAAAATTTTTGCTCCTTTTTCCTTCTCGTACGTTAAGTCATACTTTTCTATTGCCTTTTTATTTTCCACCTGTTTTTTCTCTGTATGACGGATATGTGTTTCTTCTACAACTGAATTAAAAGATTTATTATGTTTTGTGCCGCAAAAGGAACAAAATATACTATCATCATCAATTTGTTTACCGCAAGATTTACAATACATTTTATTGCTATTTAATATTAGATTTTAAATTACAAAACAATTCTCGAAATTCTTTTTCAATTATTTCATAATCTCTAAAATTATTTCTTTCTCCGTTAGAAATATTTTTACAGAAAATTTAAAACCGTTGCGCTTTATCAAATTCTTTTTGTGTATTTTCTTTGATAATTTTATGAAGAGTTGAGATAATTTCAGCTTGTCTTCCTGTTGAAACATATAAGGAATTTTGTTTTAGTTCATCAAAACGTCCTTTGAATACTTTCTTTGCTTCGGAATCATATTCGTAAGTGTCTGCCCAAATCCAATTATTAGATTCCCATTTTTTTAATTATTTCATTGCGAACTAGGTTAATTGCATCTATTACTTTTTTAGGAACTGGTGTTTGGTTTTTACACCAAATTACAAAAGTGTCAAAATTTGGCTCAAGGTAATCTATAACAATTCCAATTAATTATTTACATATGTGATTTCTCATTGCTCTTAAAATAAATTCGTTCCATGGTATTATTTTAATTTTAACTAGATATAACAAAAAGGATTTTGCAGATTCTTCTTGTGAAATAATTGCGAAATAATACTTTGATGAAGGCGGTTCTTCAAATTCAAGATTCTGTGCATCCCAAATAAGACATTCCGCATTTAATAAACATGCATTAATGCTTTTATTAAATGTTGTTTCTGATATTTCTTGTTTCTTCATTGCATTAACTATTCGTTTCACGTTCATACAATGACGACTGACAAATAACTACATATTCACATAAAACTTTTCCCCCCGTATAAAAAATCCCCCGCAATTGCGAGGGATCTTATTATTTCGTAGTTCGAATATCACCTTCTTTAATAGGTCTAAAGGCTGTTCTTCTATTTTTCTGATGCTCTTCCTCAGTAGTAGCTTTTAGGATAAGCAATTTTGTTTCACCATATCCTTGAGGTAATAAACGTTCAGCTGCAATTCCTTTTGAAATTAAATAGTCCACACAAGACTTAGCTCTTTCCTGAGATAATCTCATGTTGTACGAATCACTTCCGCGTTCATCTGTGTGTGAATTAATTTCAACTGTTAAGTTGTTGTTCAAAGTCAAGAAATCTGTTAAGTCATCCAAAATCTTTTTTGAAGCAGGACGTAAAGTTGCTTTATCTAAATCGTACTCAATTCCTGGAATAACGATATCTTCGGAAGGAATAGGTGATAAAAAGAAATCTTTTACTAAATGAGTAGATTCTGTTAAACCTAATGTTGTAACATTTCCGGCATCACCGAAGAATTTATTTTTCTGTGCTTTCAAATATAATTCCATTCCCTCATCTAATGCAGTAAAATAATTTCCATCCGCATCCGTAAATAAAAAGAAAGGTTCTTTATCTCCACGGATATCTTTCAAGGTAATCATGGAATTTGAAATTACCTGATTGGTTTCTGAATTATAAACCGTTCCTTTTAAATCAAATACCAATGGATCTTTTTCAATCGCATATATTCTGTAACATGTTCCGCCTTCCGGACATTCTCTGCAATCTTGTCTGTCGGAAGTTAAGAATCCAGCACGCTGACTACGCTCCAAAACATAGTAAGCATCTTCTTTACTTGAATTAAAAGGAGAACCTAAGTTTTTGGGTGATGACCACAATGAATCACTGTTAAATGAAGATTTGAAAATATCCAATCCGCCAAATCCCGGATGTCCGCTTGAACTAAAATATAAAGTAGAAGTATAATAATGAAAGAAAGGAGTTACTTCATCTTCAGGAGTATTGAACAAAGGTCCCATGTTAAACGGACCAGTAGTTGGTCTGCTATCGTCATCCAAATTCACATACCACAAATCCATTTTTCCAAAACCGCCTGGACGATTAGAAGAAAAATATAAAATGCTTCCATCAGGAGAAAGAGAAGGATGCATTGTTTTATATCCTTCCAAATTAATTTTGTCGTTCAATTTTTCAGCTCCCAACCATTTATCATTCATTAATTTTGAAAGATAAATTCCGCATTCGTTTTTATTTGTAGTTGACCAGCGAGTGAAAAAATAATTGCTTCTATCTAATGTTAAAAATCCTGCTCCTTCATGAGCTTCTGTATTTGCCGGGCCGGATACTTTGCTTAAATCATTCCAGCCGCTGTTTGTTTTCTTTAAAGTATAAATATCACAAACATATCTTGGGTCTTGTTTTTTAGGATCAAGAACAGTGTTTCCTTCACGTGCAGTAGTAAACTGAATAGTGTTAGGATCTCCATAATAATTCACAGCAAAGTTTGATGTTCCTTTATTAAATAAAGAATCAGGTATAGGAGCAATTGTTACTCCTGATTTATTATTTGCTGTATCTGTAGCTAAATAACATCCAGCTATTTTTAGTTTTGATTGTTTGAACATTACAGAATCTTTTCCTTCTGCATCCGTCATTACACTTTCAAAATTAAATGCGGCACCCGGATAACGTTTATTTTTCATCAAAGCATCACCTAACCAATATTTTTCATAAGGATAATCTGCCGGTTTATTTGCTACAGATTTTTTAAACCAAATTTCTGCATTAACATAATCGTGATTTAAACGATAGCTGTCAGCAATTTGATGTGTTGCATATTGTTCGGTTGGATTATTCGTAATTTGTTTAGTTGTATCGGCTACTTTGCTGCTGTCTTTGACTTTTTTCAAAGGAGGCGTATATGGTCTTGCTTCATACGGACGAGTAATATCGTTAGAAGTTCCTTTGTCTACTACTTTCAAATAAAATGTAACTGCAGATTTGTAATCTCCATTTTTAAATGCAATATCTCCATATTCCAACCATTCTCTTTTGCTTTGAGCAGAAAGAGATACAGTTACAAACAAAAATAATAGTGTAAAAATATTTTTCGTACTTCTCATAACTACAATCTAGGGCAATTAGCTAATGGGTTTGGTTTATCTCTGCGGGCAATGTAGGTCAATGATATTTCGAAACCACCTCTACGATTTGAAACTTCTTTTAATTTAGAAGTGTTGATATCATAACTGATACGAGCAGTATATCTTCCTTTTCTTAATCCCCCTTCAATAATTGCAGCATCTTTGTTTCTGTATGTTGGTCCGAATATTAAATAAGTATCAGAACTTTTTAAGAAGTAGTGTAACAATAATGTTGCAGTAAATTCCTGATCATTTATTTGTTTCATGTAAATGAACTTTGGCAACAACTGAATTTTTTCGTTCACGTTTACTTTTACACCACCATGTGCATAATAACGCAATGGTAATTTATTTGCTTTATCAAAAAATGTTTCGGTAGGTTGTGTTAAGTGAAAAGCAGAAAATCCAACAAAAGGATTTAAGCGAGCATTTTCTTTCGCATAATAATATAAAAAGCCTGCATTGATATCGTGAATAGTAAAATTTTCATTAGCGAAAGTTTCACCACTGGATATTCCTGCATCAAATCCGCCATCGTTAGCAGTTGTATATTGATTACCAAAAGATAATTTACTTTGGTTCACACTTTTATTTACAATACCTCCTTGAACACCTAAAGCAATATGGTGATTTTTTTGTTTATCGAGCACCACATCATATCCGAGAGAAAGCAAAACACTTAATGCATTGTAAGTACCAACACCTGCACGGTAATTAAATACCTGAATACCTGCTCCGAATTTTTTTATCGGCATATCAAATGAAATTCCGGCTGTAGTAAATGGTTTTGTTGCAACCGCCATCCATTGTGTACGATAATGTCCGTGCACACGATATTTTCCATCAAACATTCCTGTCATAGCAGGATTTAAAAACATTGGTGGAGCATCGTATTGTGATAAGTGAAAATCCTGAGCAGTAGCTACTTTTACAGAAACTAAAAGTATCAACGCAAAAATTGATTTGTTCATCGACTTTAAATATGAAGTATATAAAATGTGTTTCATAATAATTCTTCTCTAAATAATTATCGAAGCAAAGTTACATCACCGGAAATCTTATGTTCTTTTTCGTCTTCGGTTATACCGATAACTGTATAAACATAAACACCCAATGCCTGATCAATGCCTTTTCGTTTTCCATCCCAACCTGCACAAGTATGATTACCACATGTTGTTGCATCTGTACTTTCAAAAATTAATTCGCCCCAGTTATTGTAAATTCTGAATTCAATTTCTTTAAACGGTCCACCATAAACATAGAACATGTCATTTTCGCCATCGCCGTTCGGACTAAATCCTGTTGGAACATCTGGTGGCATAGAAATAATTTCTGATCTACAAATTGTATCGGTACAGCCATTGATATCTGTTACAATTAAACATACATCGTAAAAACCGCCTTGAGTATAAATATGACTTGGGTTTTGTAATGTAGATGTTGAATCTACAGAACCATCACCAAAATCCCAATACCAAGAAGTTGCACCATTGGTTGATTGATCGGTAAATCCAATTGTTTGATTTACGTTTCCTGTCCAATCGTCAGACATGAATCCAGCTGCTGGGCCAGGTAAAACTACTACCGGTTGTATAATCGTATCAATGCAACCTTGTGATGAAGTCACAATTAATTGTGTGTTATAAGTTGTTGCTGATGGGAAGTTGTGATTCGGATTTTGAATTGTACTAATCGGACTTCCATCTCCGAATGTCCAGCTCCAAGTTGAAATGGTAGCACCTCCGCCAATAGTTGACATATCGGTATATACTGTTCCGTCATCCAAACAAATTCCGTTTGCATTAAAGTTGGCAACTGGTTTTTCAAATACATTTAATACTTGAGAAAGTGTATCCACACAACCGTTGTTTGAAGTAACAATTAAAGTAACAGTAAATGGTCCGCCTACACCATAAATGTGCGAAGGATCTTGTAAAGTACTCGTTCCGCTATCTCCAAAATTCCAATTCCAATTTGTAATTACTCCAACTGTTGTAGATGCATCTGTGAATGCAATTGTGTCTTGCGGACAAGCATTTACACTTGAGAAGGCTGCAACTGGTGAAGGAATTAATATAATATTAATTGTGTCAGCAGTTGAACGACAGCCACCATTGTTTGTAGAAGTAAAAATCAGCGTTACTGTTCCCGATAAATCATCAGTTGGACTAGGATTATAAACGCCAGCCAATGACGTATCACTTGGCGAAAATAATCCACTCCCGCTTGTTGTCCACATACCAGCTCCAGTAGTTACGTTAGCATTTAAGTTGACAGGATTACTTGCGCATGAACTATCACCAGAAGTAATAACAGCAATTGGTGTTGCAGTAAATGTGACTATAGTTGTATCGCTGGCAGGAATACAATTTCCATTACCTGTTGTTGTAAAATAAAACATCACTAATCCTGAACTAGTATCTGCGGTGCTTGGAATATAATTAGTACACAATGAAGTTGGGCTTACGAAACTACCTGTTCCAGAGCTAGACCAAGTTCCTCCTGCAGCAACAGTAATAACTCCACAAACAGGAACGCTTGCTGTATCTTTACAAACAAATAAATCTGGACCGGCATCAGATGTTGGGCCAGGATAGAAACTAATAATTACTTGGTCGGTATCAGCAGGACAATAACCATTTGTATACGTATATAAGTCAAGTGTATCTGCACCTAATGCAATCGCAGCAGCAGTAGGAGTATAAGTTGCATTTAATGTGCTATCAGTAGGATTGAACGTTCCACTTCCCGTCCATATTCCGCCTCCAGCATTTAACGCAGTTCCACCTAATGTTATCGTAGAATTATTAGTACAACTAATAGTATCACCACCAGCATTTGCTATAGGACTTCCTTGAATAGTAACAGGATAGGTAATCGTATCCATACAACCTGCAGCAGTAGTAGTAATTAATGTTACGTTATATGTTCCACCTACTCCGTAAATGTGAGTTGGATCTTGTAGTGCACTTGTTCCAGCATCTCCAAAATTCCAACTCCATCCAGTAATGGTGCTTCCAGGATCCACTGTAGATGTATCATTAAAATTTATAGGCAAGCCCATGCAATTTGGGGCATTGCTAGTAAAGTCAGAAATGACATAAGAAATATTTACTAGTTGTGAAGATGTGTCAGCACATGCAGTTCCATCGTTGATAATTAATACAGCAGTATAACTTCCTAATCCAGGATAAACATGTGTAGGACTTGTTACTGTTGATGTTGGAGAACCATCACCAAAATCCCACAAATAAGTGTTTGCTGTTGGAGTAGTTGTATTTGTAAAAGTAATTGTTGTTCCGTTACATGCTCCACCAGAGGTAAAACTAGCTACAGCAACAGGAGGACAGTTTACAACGTTGAATTGAAAATCGCGTAATATCTCTCCAATTTTTACACCATTACGCCACTCTTCGCATTTTACACCAGCTACAAATTGACCTAATATTGGAGGAATGCCATTTATTATTCCAGCGGGATTTACTGTTAATGAAAAAGGAGTGGAAGCATCTAGTGGATTATTAGCTCCATAAGTACTCGACCAAGTGATGGTGGCTGTAGTGAAAACGCAACCAGGCCAAGAAACTGCCAAATCACTATATGGGGTATAAAGAGAATAAACTAATGAATCACCGTCTGCATCAGTAGCGCTGTGATCAACATACATATTATTGCCTTGGCAAACAAAAACAGGAGGAGGATTAACCCATTTAGGACTACTGTTTGCAATAACAACACCATTATCCGGAATGTGTGCGTACCATGTTTCACCCGTTGATAATGGTGCGACAATATTTAATAAGGTTGAATTTCTACAGCAGTATTGAAAATATAAATCATAACCACCTGGAGTTGGAGGCAATCCGCTTACAATTTTAGTGTAAATAGCTTCTTCCAAACAAATACCAGGATTTACAGCACACGTATCAATGTTTGGTGGAACTAAGGATGCTCCTGGAAAAGGAATCGAAATACTTGGCAAAGAAATGGCGCCACAATTTCTTCTCACCTGAATTGTAACAGGATTTGGAAATGCAGCACTTCCCGGTTTACAATCGCGGTAAAGTTTTAAGGTAACACGATAAGTAGAACCTCCTAATTGCTCATAAGTCAATGATCCACCTACAATGTGAGTAGCGTTTGAAACAAGTGGTAGAAAGAAGATAAAAATAATTATGGGTAGTAATAATTTCTTCATTCAAAATGTGTTTAGCCGTTATATATATTACGAAATGTAAATGTAATAAAATTTTTCTTGATACAAATATTTATCTCAGAAAATGTCAGATTAGTAATAAAAAAGCTTAGTTTTGACTAAACATTTGACTCAAAAAGCATGAAAAAAATACTACTATCAATTTTCATTTCGGGAGCCTCATTTTTGACTGTAAGCGCACAAATTAATATTCAATGGCAGACGCGTTATACAAGCGCAGGAAGCAATGTTGACAGGGCTGAGGATTTATTTAAAGATGCCGCAGGTAACATATATGTTACTGGATTGGGATTGGGTGCAAGTGGAAATTTCGACTATATTACGATCAAATATGATCCTACCGGAGCACAGGTTTGGAAATCAGAATACAACGGTCCAGGAAACAGTTTAGATGATGCTCATGCTATTACAGTAGATAGTTCAGGAAATGTTTATGTTACTGGTTGGAGTTATGGAGGGGCAGGAACTGGATACGATTATGCAACTGTAAAATACAATTCTGCGGGTGTTCAGCAATGGGCTTCTCGTTACACAAATACTGCAGGAGGAACTGATGAAGCTTTTGATGTAGGAGTTGATACTGCTGGAAATGTTTTTGTTACAGGAACTAGTGATGGAGCAGGTGCAAATAGTGCTGCTACAACTGTTCGCTATAATTCTGCAGGGGTTCAGCAATTTGCAAATCGTTTTGAAGGTGCAGGTGGTGGAATCGATGGAGGATTTGCTATTTATGTGGATGCAGTTACTGGTGATTCTTACATAACGGGATATACTTTTCAAAGTACGGCTGCTGATTTTAATTATATAACAATAAAATACAATTTAGCTGGAGCACAGCAATGGGCAACTCAATACGATGGTCCAGATGCAAATTTTGATGAAGCGCGTGCGATTGCTGTTGATGCGTCCGGAAATGTTTATGTTACAGGATATAGCCAAACATTAGTTTTAACTAATTACGATTATGCAACTGTAAAATACAATTCAGCTGGAGTTCAGCAATGGCAAGTAAGATATAATGGAACGGGTAATGATTACGATCGTGCAAATGCTATTACATTGGATGCAACAGGAAATGTTTATGTAACAGGGAAAAGTGTGGGTGCCGGTGTTGTTGCAGAAGATGTTTTAACAATAAAATATGATAATTCAGGTGTTTCACAATGGACTGCTAGGTACAACGGAGCATCAAATGGATACGATGAAGGGAAAGCGCTTGCGGTAGATGCTGCAGGAAATGTATACATTACAGGTTATAGCTCTACATTAGGTGCAAACAACGATTATTTAACTATTAAATACGATCCTGCCGGAGCGCAAGAATGGCTAACAAAATATAATGGAACAGGAAACAATGTTGATCAAGCTGCAGCAATAGCGATTGATGCAATTGGGAATGTTTTTATTACAGGATTAAGTAGAGGTGCTGGTTCTAACGAAGATTTCGAAACTATAAAATATTGTCAGTTAAAATCAGATGCTGGAGCAGATACTTCAATCTGTAATGGAAGTTCTGTTCAATTAAATTCTTCAGCGCCTGGTGCAGTTAGTTATGCTTGGACTCCAACAACAGGATTAAGTAATTCTGCGATTTCCAATCCAGTTGCCAATCCAACGATTACTACAACTTATGTAGTTGCCATTACAAACATAAATGGTTGTGTTGATAATGATACAATTGTTGTAACAGTTGTTCCACTTCCTTCTCCAGGCATTACACCAAGCGGACCAACATCGTTTTGTACTGGCGGTTCTGTTACATTAACATCAGCTGCTGCGACTTCTTATTTGTGGAGCACAGGAGTAAATGACACTTTATCGTCCATTACAGTTTCAGCTTCTGGAACGTATTCACTTACTGTAACAAATGGAACAGGGTGTTCGGCAACGGCAACACAAACGGTTACGGTTTTTGGATTGCCACCAATTGATGCAGGTCCAAACGATAGTACTTGTTTAAGTACCAATGCTAATCTATTAGCAACTGGAGGAATCTCTTATGTGTGGACGCCTGCAGGTTCTTTAAGCGATCCGAATATTGCAAATCCTATTGCTGGTCCAAGCGTTACTACAACTTATACTGTAGTTGGAACGGCTACTGGTGGTTGTACCAATACAGATACAGTTACTCTTTATGTTGTAGGAAACCCTGGTTTACCAAGCGTTAGTGAAGTGTTGGATTCATTAATGTGCACTCCATCTTATTTTGCTTATCAATGGTATTATAATGGCTCGCCAATTTCAGGTGCAGCAAATCAGAATTATAATTTTACTTTAAATGGAAATTATTATGTTGAGGTGTTTAACTCATTAGGTTGTTCAACATTTTCTGCAGTGATAGTTGTGAATAATGTTGGAGTTGTAGAAAATATAAATGCTCTTTCATTAAGTGTTTATCCAAATCCTACAACAACAGATTTTACGCTAGAATATGTTTTAGATAAATCAAGTCATGTGAAAATTAATTTGATGAATGTAACCGGACAATTAATTTACTCCGAAGAGATTAATGCAAATGTTGGATTGAATAAAAAACAAATTAGTTTCTTAGAAAATGCAAATGGAGTTTATTATTTGCAATTGATTGCTGATGAGAGTGTAGTTACTAAGAAGATTGTCAAGAATTAAAAATTGGAAGATTGAAATATTGTAAAATTAAAAGTCGCTCAGAAATTTCGGAGCGACTTTTTTTATTTCTTTTCTTTTAATTTTTTTTCTGTTGGCCTTGTCTATTGTCTACTTATTTTATTGTCTACTTCCTTTTGACTTTTGACTTTTTTCTCTTTTGACTTTTTAAACGGCCTCCGAAACAACTTCCTTCACTTCAGGTATCATTCGTTTAAGCAATCCTTCTATTCCTGCTTTAAGCGTTATTGTTGATGAGGGGCAACCACTGCAAGCTCCACGCAATTGAACTGTTACAACTCCGTCTACAAAACTTTTGAATGTAATACTTCCTCCATCACCTTCCACAGCCGGACGAATATATTGTTCTAATGCTTCAACAATTTTAACTTCAACTTCATTTGTTGGTGCCGCATGTTCTGTAAATACTTCCTTTGTTTCTGTAAAAGTATTATCGATTGCAACATTTGCTTTTGGTACTTCAGTAATAACTGGTTTTCCTTCACTTAAATAAATGCGAATAAAATCTCTCAACTCCAAAGTCACCTCTTCCCATTGAACAGCATCAATTTTTGTAACGGTAACAAAATTCGCTGCCATAAAAACAGCTTTCACAAATGGAAATTCAAATAATTTTGCAGCTAAAGGTGAACCTTTGGTTTCTTCTTTTGAAAGATATTGTGCAGTTGCTCCATCATGTACCATTAATTGATTGGCAACAAATTTCATAGAGGACGGATTAGGTGTACTCTCTGCGTATATGATAATTGGCTTTTTAACTATTGTGTCCATCTTTTCTGTAATTTTGAAGTACAAAGATAAGCATTAAACTTTTGCGATAAAAAACAATACGTGAAGAGAAGGATTGATTTTTTAATTATTGGTTCTGGTATAGCAGGATTGAGTTATGCTCTTAAAGTAGCTCAGCATGGAAAAGTATGCATGATTACCAAAGCTAATGAAGACGAAAGCAATACTAAATATGCTCAAGGCGGAATTGCTGCTGTGATGTATAGTCCGGACAGTTACGAAAAGCACATACAGGATACTTTGATTGCTGGTGATGGAATTTGTGATGAAGAAATTGTTCGTATGGTTATAAACGAATCAACCGAAAGAGTAAATGAATTAATTGCTTGGGGCGCAAAATTTGATAAAACAGAAAGTGGCGAATACGATTTGGCAAAAGAAGGTGGACATTCTGAACATCGTATTCTTCATCACAAAGACAATACAGGTTACGAAATTGAACGCGCATTATTAGCCGCAATTCATAAACATCCCAACATCGAAATCTTAGATCACCATTTTGCTATTGATATTTTAACTCAGCATCATTTAGGAAAAGAAGTAAACAGTCGTACGCCCGATATTGAATGTTACGGTGCATACGTGATAAATTTACGGACGAAGAAAATCGAAACTATTTTAGCGAAAACTATTTTGATGGCAACAGGTGGTGCTGGACACGTATACAGCACAACTACTAATCCGACAATTGCAACAGGCGATGGTGTAGCAATGGTTTATCGTGCTAAAGGAAGAATTGAAGGAATGGAATTTTATCAGTTTCATCCAACTTCTTTATATAATCCAGGTGAGAGTCCATCTTTTTTAATTTCAGAAGCTGTTCGTGGTTTCGGTGGAATTTTAAAAACCATAGATGGAAAAGAATTTATGCAAAAATACGATGAACGAAAATCTTTAGCTCCCCGAGATATTGTTGCGCGTGCCATTGATAACGAAATGAAAACTCGTGGCGATGATTATGTTTATTTGGATTGTCGACATTTAGATAAAGAAGAATTGATAAAACATTTCCCAAATATTTATAGAAAGTGTTTGAACTTAGGAATAGATATTTCCAGAGATTATATTCCTGTTGTGCCGGCAGCACATTATATGTGTGGTGGAATTAAAGTAGACAAACAAGGAAGAAGCAACATAAATAATTTGTATGCAATTGGTGAATGTTCATCTACCGGTTTACACGGTGCAAATCGTTTGGCATCTAATTCTTTATTAGAAGCAATTGTTTATTCTCATCATGCTGCGATAAGTGCAATAGAAAATGCAAAAAAAGTAAATTTCTGTGAATCAATTCCCGATTGGGATGCAGAGGGAACCGCACATCCCGAAGAAATGGTTTTACTAATTCAAAGTTTAAGAGAAGTTCAAGCCATCATGACCAACTATGTTGGAATTGTACGCTCGGATATTCGTTTGCAAAGAGCTTTTGATCGTTTGGAGATTTTGTATAAAGAAAACGAAGCCTTGTATTTAAAAACAATTATCTCTCCGAAATTATGTGAGTTAAGAAACATTATTAATGTTGCTTACATAATTATCAAACAAGCAAGTGAAAGAAAAGAAAGTAGAGGTTTGCATTATAGTGTGAGTTATCCGAAAGTTTCGAGTTAAAAATCTCGCTCCAAAAACAAAAACACACCCCTAGCCCCTCTCAAGAGGGGAATGCATTATCGCAACGATTGAGACAACACCACAATTCGTAAATTTGTAAAAATTCTTTATCCGTCCTATTTGCCTCGCGTCACCTGAAACCCACCACCCAAAGCATACGCAGTTACATCACCATTATCATTGTAAGTAGGTTTTACTTCTACATCTCTTCCTGTCACTTTACTTATACCTTTGGTTACAATTTGTGCAAGATCCCAACCCGTAAATCTTTTTGAGCGACCATTTTGTTTTTGTACTGCAAGCGATTCTTCATCCAATGTTTTTTCTTTTAATTTTTGCGCAACAACTTCTTTTAAAGAAAGGAATTCGCTAGGTTGTTGGTTATTAGTTGTTGGTTGTTTGTTTTCTACTTTTGCGATTGGTTGTTCGTCATTTATTTTTGGTAATTCGTTACTTACGATCACTTCATTTTTTGGAGACTCTTCAATTTTATTTTGCACTTCGTTTTTTACAATGTTAATTTCGGGTTGTTCTTTAATTAATAAAGGTGGATTATCTTTCTTAATAAAAGTTACAGTATTCATTTTGTTATTTTTTACAACAGAAGCAACTTGATTCGGAACGATTACATTATTCTCAATTGGCTGATTGTTTTTTACAACTTCATTTGTAGTCGTAGTGTTTTCAATTGGCAGCAATTTTTTATCTGCAAAACTCGGCTCGTTGTTCTTGTTGCCTGTGAAAATAAAAAACAGTCCAATTAATAAAGCAATAGAAGCAGCCGCAGCAACATAATAGAAAAGTGGAATAACTTTTCTTTCTTTACGTTTCAGTTCTTCTTTGTTTTCATAAACAATAGTTGTGTCGGCAACCAATTTTGTTTGCTTGTACAAACTATAATTGTTTTGCATTTCTGCGTCAACGGATAATTGCTGGTTTAAGAAAGCACTTTCTTGTTTCGTTAATAAGCCTTCAGCCGATGCAATTAATAAATCGTCAGTTGTAACAACGGTACGTTTAAGCGATTCTTTGTTTTCAAAAATTACAGAAGCATCCGCAAATACTTTTGTTTTTTGAAACAATTCAAGCTCAGATAAAAATTGGGGATGTTGTTTTACGAAATTCTCTAATAAACTTTTTTCAGCAGGTGTTAAGGTATTCTCTACAGAACGAATAAAATAATCTTCTTTATTTTCTAAAGTGATTTCTTTTTTCAAAGAGGATTTTCCTTCGAAAGAAACATTAGATAAATCATCCAGTGTTACATTTTCAAAACTTTCAAATTCTTCTTTTAATTCAGGATGTTGTTCAACAAACAATAACAAGTCCGCCACCTGTTGAGGTGAAAGATTTCCTTCATGATAATCAAGGAAAAATGCTTCGTAGTTATTTTTGTTAATATTCATTTTCTTTTTTTATTCCCCTCTTGAGTGGGGCAGGGGTGTGTTTTTGTTTTTTTAAATTACATTCTCCATTGCACCGATATAGTTTTTTAAAAAGCCTCTGGCTCTGAAAATATATACTTTTACTTGCGACTCAGTTAAATTTGTTATCTCTCCTATTTCAGCATAATTGTAACCTTCGTAATCGCGTAATAAAATTACGGAGCGCTGTATTTCAGGTAATTTATTCAATGCTTCATTCAATATTTCTTTTAAATCGCTGTACTGACGGTTTGAACTCAAGCTGTTCAAATTTGCATCTGTCATATCGCCCTGTTTCTTATCTCTTCGTATTCTGTCAATCATAGTGCGATATGCAGTCGTAAACATGTAAGATTTTGCATTGGTGCTTTCCACATCCGACACTTTTAGCCACATTTTCTCGTAAGTATCCTGCACAATGTCGCGCGCCTTCTCCGAATCCTTAATATTCTTAAGGATAAACCGGTAAAGATTATCTGCATGTAAATCAACAGTTTTGTTGAATTCTTCGACAGTCATTGTAGCGTTTTTTGTGCGATTTCTCTTTTAAGACGGCTAAGGAATGGTAAAGTTACAGGGTTTTGAGATAATTTTGCCAAAATAGGGGTAAGAAGGACCAAATAGGTTATTGGCAAGGTTTTTAGCTGGGATTAACATTTTCGGAATCCCCCTAGCCCCCTTTTCCAAAGGGGGAATTGATTCTGCTAACGATTAGCATTACCGGAAGATTTATACTATTGTCACCCTCTGAGTGGAGGCGAAGGGCGTAAAATTCGTAA
Source organism: Chitinophaga pinensis (assembly GCA_945879015.1). Classification (GTDB taxonomy): domain Bacteria; phylum Bacteroidota; class Bacteroidia; order 2-12-FULL-35-15; family 2-12-FULL-35-15; genus 2-12-FULL-35-15. Next base: position 19,444 of record CAMCUO010000051.1, read on the forward strand.
AGATTAGTTATCTGTACTAGTCGTTCAGCTTTAACACCGCCATAAATGCACTTTGCGGAATTTCTACACTACCAACCGAACGCATTCTCTTCTTTCCTTCTTTTTGTTTTTCCAACAATTTACGTTTACGGGAAATATCACCACCATAACATTTTGCAGTAACATCTTTACGCATAGCCTTGATAGTTTCGCGAGCAATAATTTTTGCTCCGATAGCAGCCTGAATTGGAATTTCAAATTGCTGACGAGGAATTAATTCTTTTAATTTCTCACACATCTTTTTACCAAACTCGTAAGCATTATCTCTGTGAATCAAAGAAGATAATGCATCTACAGGTTCAGCGTTTAATAGGATGTCGAGTTTTACCAAATAACTTTGACGATAATCCAATGGTTGATAATCAAATGATGCGTATCCTTTTGAAATTGTTTTTAGTCTATCATAAAAATCAAAAACGATTTCACCCAATGGCATATCAAACATTAATTCAACTCTGTCGGTTGTCAAATAAATTTGGTTGGTAATAATTCCACGTTTCCCAATACACAAACTCATAATGTTACCAACGTATTCTGATTTAGTAATGATTTGTGCTTTGATATAAGGTTCTTCTACTCTGTCTAATTTACTTGGATCAGGTAAATCGGATGGATTGTTAACTACCAATAATTCGTTTTTTGTATCGTAAGCATGATAAGAAACGTTAGGAACAGTTGTGATAACAGTCATGTTAAATTCACGTTCCAATCGTTCTTGAATAATTTCCATATGAAGCATTCCTAAGAATCCACAACGGAATCCAAAGCCCAATGCAGCAGATGATTCAGGTTCCCAAGTTAATGATGCATCATTCAATTGTAATTTCTCCATGGAGTAACGTAGCTCTTCAAAATCTTCTGTATCTACAGGATAAATTCCAGCAAATACCATTGGTTTTACTTCTTCAAATCCTTGTATTCCTCCAGCGCATGGATTAGCAACTGTAGTAATGGTATCACCAACTTTTACTTCACGTGCATCTTTAATTCCTGAAATAATATAACCAACATCACCAGTCTTCACTTCACTGCGTGGTTCTTGTTTTAAACGCAATACACCAATTTCATCTGCATTATATTCTTTTTCTGTAGCGAAAAATTTTACTTTGTCACCTTTTTTGATACTGCCATTTGTTACTTTAAAATAAGCAATAATTCCGCGGAATGAATTGTATACCGAATCAAAAATCAAAGCTTGCAATGGTCCTGTTGGGTTTCCTTTCGGAGCTGGAATACGGTCAACAATAGCAGCTAAAATATCATGAACGCCTGTTCCTGTTTTTCCGGAGGCCGACATAATTTCTTCTCTTTTGCAACCCAATAATTCTACAATTTGATCTTTCACCAATTCAGGTTCAGCACTTGGTAAATCAATTTTATTGAGGATAGGAATAATTTCTAAATCGTTTCCTAAAGCAAGATATAAATTGGAAATAGTTTGTGCTTGAATTCCTTGAGCGGCATCTACAATTAATAAAGCGCCTTCACAAGCTGCAATAGAACGGGAAACTTCATAAGAAAAATCAACGTGACCAGGAGTATCAATTAAATTCAAAACATATTTTTTGCCATTCAATTCATAATCCATCTGAATAGCGTGACTCTTAATTGTAATTCCACGTTCTTTCTCCAAATCCATATCATCCAACACTTGCGCTTGCATGTCGCGTTTGTTGATTGTATTGGTATATTCTAAAAGACGGTCGGCAAGAGTACTCTTTCCGTGATCGATGTGGGCAATGATGCAAAAATTTCTAATGTTCTCCATTTTCATGAGACTATGATTTCAATGCCAGCCTAAGCTGGGATTTGAATCATTTAGCCGAATTAATCCCGCTATAATGCGGGATCTGTTAATACTAAACTATTCCTTCTGTACTTTCTTCTTAAGGAGTGCGAATTTACTACTTTTTTGCGAACTTTTAGGCCAATTAATTGATTTCTAAAACAGGAAGACTTATATTTACTATATGGAAAAAGTTTGTCTAACTTTGCTTGTAGTTGTTCTGTTTTTCTCTTCTTGTAAAAAAGAGGATGAGAATCAGTGTCCAAAAGGCTGTGGCGGAGTTACCACTCATTATGCTTATGTAAAAGGCGTTGTTGCTGATTCAATTACAGGATTACCTTTGCCAAATGCCATAGTTTATAGTTCATACCTCGCCTTCTCTTCAGGTGATTCATCAATTGATACAACTGATGTTAACGGAGCATATACCAAAAGAATAGTATGGTATGTAGGTCGTAGTTTGTATTCAGGATTATTATCTAGACCTGAGGATAGCACTGATCTTTATATCAATTCGTATTCTAATAATTCATGTAATTTTCTTAAAATTAAATGGGGGCAGCTTATAGAAAATGATACTATAGCATTACCAACTATTTCAGTTAAACCATACGCATATGTAAGTGCTCACGTAAAGGACACACTTCCTATATCTTACGGAATCTATTTGAGTTGGTCTCCGTATCCAAAGTATGGGGGCACTCCATCTGTTTTATTTAATGCAAACTCGGATACTGTTGTCACTAGACAGATATGCCCCCATCTAAACACATATGTTTCTTGGGCTTATGGTGTTGATTCCGTTTTTGTTAATTCAGGTGATACGGCCTTTGTAAACGTATTTTATTAAACTTCCTTCTTGGTTGACAGAGCAGATTGCATATTAGATTTGGTTTTTAACCCTCCAAGCCTTTACTTTGCACCCGAATTATAATTTAACTTGTCGGCAGATAGATCTGCAATTATTATGAAAGTAACTGATCACATCAAACAAGCTCAATCAACACTTTTCTCAATTGAGATTCTTCCGCCCCTGAAAGGAAAAAGTATTCAATCAATTTTTGATGGAATAGATCCTTTGATGGAATTTAAACCATCGTTTGTGGATGTAACTTATCATCGCGAAGAATATTTATACAAAAAACGTGAAGGCGGTTATTTAGAAAAAGTAAGTATTCGTAAGCGTCCAGGAACAGTTGGAATTTGTGCTGCCATTATGAATAAATATCATGTGGATGCTGTTCCTCATATTATTTGCGGAGGTTTTAGTAAAGAAGAAACAGAAAATGCATTGATTGATTTGCAGTTTTTAGGAATAGATAATGTGTT
>CAMCUO010000052.1 GCA_945879015.1 Chitinophaga pinensis
GAAAACATTGGACAATTGTTCCAAGAAACAACTAATCTTCTGTTTGGAGCAACTCCTAATGTTTGATAGTTAATATATGGTCCGCCAGCAACGCCTGGATGCCAATCTTGCCAAGGTCCCATGATACAATTTTTAGGAACAGTAGCTGCAGCAGATGGAATAGGAGCAGATGTAAATGTTGTAGAAGTTGGTGAAAAAGCAATCCATCCGTTTGAACCGATGTAAAATTGAGTATAACTGTTTCCAAAAAAACAAAAGGTAAATCCAATAGGTAAAACGCCACTTTGAGAGTCATCTGTAAGCGTTACAAATGTCCCACCTGTATATGAATTTGGCGCATATCCAATTCCACTTACTGCATAACTAGTTGTAGGTAAACTTCCTGGTCCGCCAGGAGTCACAACTGCAGTTAAACTAGCGCTTCCACCCGAACAAATTGTTTGAGTTTCTGGCGAAGCATCTACCGTTTGAGCTATAGAAATGCTCGAAAATGAGAGTAGTGCAACGATTGATAATATTTTTGAGTGTTTCATAGTTTTAATGTTTTTAAGAAATAAGAGTCCTTCCTTAAAATATCTTTCTTGCTTTTATAGACTCAAAAAGGCTGTAAAAGGTTGCATCTTCATCTGATTTTGTTGATATTGTGAAGAGATTGTTGAAAATGTCGATAAACACCAAAATTGAGAGGATAAACGATAAATTTGAGGTATTTATATTTTTTGTAGCAAGTTGCTTTTTATCCATCCAACGTTTCCATTGGCTATTTTAATCTCGGTCCACTCATTTGCTTCTTGTGTCACAACTACTTTTGTTCCTTCATGTAAAATAAAGAGTTTGGTTCCTTTTTCATTTGGAGAACCAGTAATTGTTGCTGTAGCAGAAATGACTATTGCATCGGCACTATTTTTTGTTAGTTCATATTTGTTTTGAGCAATGAAGAAAATACAAATAGTAGCCAAAGAAATTAGTGTTCCACCAAAGAAACCTAATTTTTTTAAAGCATTATTATAGGATAAAATATAAATACCGAATAACAAGAGTGAAATGGAAAACAGAAGGATACAAATAATTGACCAGTCTTTTTCATTAAAAATATTTATAATACCATCTTTCCATTCCGATAAAAACAGTTGAGGTGCAGCATCTATCTTGTCTTCTGTTTTCTGATTGGCTAGTTTTAGATTAGTAATCAAATCTTCATCGTCTGGATTTATTTTTTTGGCTCTTTCGTAATTTAGAATTGCTAAACCTACGTTGTTTGTTTTATAATACGCATTTCCAAGGTTGAAATATAATTCGGAAGAAACAAAATTGTTCTCTATTAAACTTTCGTATTGTTCAATTGCTTTTTCGAAATTGCCTTTTGCATAAGAAGCATTGGCACTATCAAATACAATAGTGCTATTATCTGCAAAAGTTGTTATGCAAATAAAGAAGGCAAAGAAAAATGTAAGCACTATTTTATACAATTTCATCTTCAATTTTAGTAATGAGTTCAACAGTGTTATTATAAATGCCATTCAAATCTCCCGATACAGCATTGGGAGCATATCTTGCATATTCACAATTATCTAAAGTGGAAATAAGTTTTTCGATAGTAGAATCAGAAACATTTCTATTTTTTAAAATTTCTGAAATATGATCTTTGCTTAAATCTGCCACTGGAATATTTAGCTTGTCGCTGATATATCCATACAAGGATTTAAATATTTCTATATAAAATAGTTCTTTGTTGTTTACTTTTAAATGCTGTGTTGCAATCGACAAACGTTTTTTAGCCATCTTGGTAGCTTTTCTACTTTTAACCGCAATTCCATCTTTGTTTTGTTCAATGTTTTTTCTTCTGATAAATAAAAATAAAACAAAGCAAATAAGTGGAGAAATTAATAGAGCATAGAATAGAGTAGAGCCAAAAAAGAAATTTTCTTTTTCTTTTAAAGTTGTAGAGGTTTTAATATAACGAATATCATTTCCTAAAACTTTTAGCTCTTCTTTTGCATTTGTTCCACCCACAACAGTAGCTGAGGTGCCATCGCCTTTATCCACGTGTAGGTTAAAAGTTGGTGAAGGAAGTGTAACATATTCTTTTTTAGCTGGATCGAAATAGCTAAAATTAAGAGGTTCGATTTTGTATTCTCCTTCGTGACGAGGAATAAAAAGATAATCAAATGTTTTTGTTCCATTTATTCCACTTCGTGTTACAGAAATATTTTCGCTTGTTTTTGCATCGTAGGTTTCAAAGTCTTCAGGTAAATTTACTTTTGTTGGTTCAACCAGTTTAATATTTCCGTTTCCCGAAAGTGTAATAGTCAGATTTACGGCATCGTCAGCTTTAACTTTTTCTTTTGACATAATAGCTTTATAAGTATAGCTACCAACTGCTCCAGAAAACCCTTCTGGCTTGCCTACTTCAGGTAATGCTTGTACATCAATTGTGACAGGTGCACTTTTCATTGGATGTAATACTTCTTCATATCCAACACCCATCATTTGTTCAAAAATATCCCTTGGTTTACGTTTTGATTTTTGGCGGACAACGCAATCAATTTCAAAAGGTTCAATAGTTAACTTTCCAGTGCGCTGTGGAATTACATAAGTTTTATAGATTTCTCCAACTACATAAGTAACTCCATCAATTGTTTCGTTCGTTTGCTTTGTTTGCTCAACAGTTTTTATATTTTGAACAAAAAATCCATCGTAACTGGGAAGTTTAGTGATGTTTCGAAGTTGCATTTCCATGCGAGTGTATACTTTAAAAGTAACATCGATAACTTCACCAACATATACTTTTGATTTACTTACCTGTGTGCGAACAAAAATATTGTCGCCTAAATCCGCATTGGTAGGTTTGGTTACAGCTTGTCCGCTTGTATTGTTGTTCTGATTGGTTGAGCTTGTAGCACCTTTTGTAACTTCTATTGATATTGGATTGGATTGAATTGTTTTTCCATTTGATAAAACAGTCGCAGGACCAAGGGTTAATTTCCCTTCTTTTTTCGCAGCGAAAACGTATGTTAAAGAAGACGATTGATTAACAACTCCATTTGTTATGGAAGTACTGGAAGATTGATAAGGTCCTTCAAGTATATCAAACTCTGACATTGGAGGTAATTTGAAATTTTTCCCAGAACCGCTTAATGAAAACTGCACTTGAAAACCTTCACCTACTGCAACTCTGGTAGAGCTAACTGTAGTTGTAAGCGTTTGGGCTAACGTGCAATTCGTTAGAAATAAAAGGATAATTGATATGTTGAATACTCTTTTCATTATTGTTTTAGCACGTCATTGCGAGTCCCGCATTTTCGCGGGATGTGGCAATCTCTCATCAATGGTGGCTAATCTTCTCATCGTGAGAGATTGCCACATCCCGTCCCGATTCCTCGGGTCGTGACTCGCAATTGCGGTTCTAATATTGTCTATTCTTTTTCTTTTTTCTTTTTTAACTTGTCTATTGTCTACTCTTTTCTTTTTTTTGACTTTTGACTTTTCCCTTTTAACTTAAATGACTACCAATCCTTCTCAATTTCCACCTTCACACCTTTTGCTTTAATTTTCTTCATCTTATCTTGAAGATTTTTTTCATCGTTTTGTAATGCATCTAATAAACGCTGCGCATCTCCTTTAGAAATTTTATTTTTTTGTTCTTCAGGTTTTTCTTTATTTTCTTTACTCTCTTTGTCCTTCTTTTCCTTTTCTTCTTTCTCTTTTTTCTCTTTGTCTTCTTTTTTCTCGTCCTTCTTTTCTTCTTTATCTTTCTTTTCCTGCTCCTTTTTTTGTTGCTCTTGTTGTTGTTTTAAATATTGCTGAGCATAAGCTAAATTGTAACGTGAATCAGCATCGTTCGGATTATTTTTCAATGCATTTTTATAAGCATCTACACTTTCCTGGTATTTTTTAGACTTTAATAAAGAGTTTCCTAAATTGTGGAATGCTTTAGCCAGTGTATCTTTCGAAGTTGCTCTATGTGTTAATAATTGAAATTGATTAGCGGCTTCTTCATATTTTCCTTGTTTGTAATACGAATCGCCTAAATTAAATGATCCTTTGTACGAATCTTTGTTTTTTCCTAAAGCTTTATTGAATTCCTTTTCTGCTGCAACATAATCTGATTTTTTGTATGCTTCGTTTCCATCTTTCAAATGTTTTTTTTCAGATTGAGCATAATTCAAAAGAGGAAATGTCAAAGCTAGAACAAACAATAAAATGTTCATTCTAAACAAATGATATAGTGTATTTGAATTACTTCTTTTCATTTCCAAATAAATTCAATCGTTGGTAAATTTTGCTTTTGCGCTCCGTTAAAAACGTTTCAATTAACAATAGTAAAAATGCCCCTGCAACAAACCATTGAAAGCGGTCTTCGTAATCGCTATACATTTTACTTTCAAATTGTTTTTTCTCTAATTTGTCAATCGCATCCAAAATATTATTCAAGCCAGCATCCGAATTTGTTGCGCGGACATATATTCCATTTCCTGCTAATGAAAGTTCTTGCAACATTTGCTCGTTTAATTTTGTAACAACCGTATTGCCATCTTTATCTTTTTTAAAACCTTCTCGAACATTTCCTTTGTAAACAGGAATTGGTGCACCTTCTGCCGAACCCATTCCTATTGTATGAATCGTAACACCTTTTTCTACTGCGGATTCTGCAGCATCCAAAGCATTTTGATCATGATTTTCTCCATCAGTAATAATTACGATTGCTTTATTTTTTCCTTCATCTTTTCCAAAAGATGTCATCGCCATCTCAATTGCCTTTCCTATATCTGTTCCTTGAGTTGGAATTAAATCGGTGCTGATGCTTTCTAAAAACAATTTTGCTGCTGAATAATCAGTTGTAATTGGAAGCTGCACGTAAGCTTCTCCACCAAAGACAATAATTCCAATTCTATCTCCTTCTAACTTGTCGATTAATTTTGAAAGCGCTTGTTTTGATTTTTCTAATCTGTTTGGTTGCAAGTCTTCTGCTTTCATACTATTTGAAACGTCCAAACAAATCATCAAATCGGCACCTTTACGTTTTACTTCTTCTAATTTAGTTCCCACTTGAGGATTTATTAATCCTATTATTAACAATATGAATGCAACTAGATACAATACCGTTTTCCAAATACGTTTTGCCATCGAAACATCAGGAAAAAGTTGTTGGATAACCGACATTTCACCAAAAGCTTTTAATGCATTCCTTTTCCATCTTCTCACAAACCATAGTGCAATGAGAAGCAATGGAATAATTCCAAAGGCATAAATGAAATACTTGTTTTCTAATAGAAACACGTTACGGAATGCTTTTTAAAAGTGTATTTTTTAATAAAAATTCAAGTAATAATAATATTGCTGCTGTTATAGCAAATGGCAAAAAATGTTCTGATTTGTTGGTGAAATTCTTTTCTTCAAAAATTGTTTTTTCTAATCTATCGATTTCTTTGTATACTTCTTTCAACTTATCATTATCAGTAGCTCTGAAATATTTTCCTCCCGTTAGATCGGCAATTTCTGTCATTGTTTTTTCATCGATCACTACTTCAGCCCATTCGTAAGCGTAACTGCCATCAGGATATATTCCTGCAAATGATAACGCTTTACCTGTTGTCCCTAATCCAATTGTATAAACTCTTACTCCAAATGCTTTTGCTATTTCTGCTGCAGTCATTGGAGCAACTGAACCTTGGTTGTTTACACCATCCGTTAAAAGAATAACTACTTTGCTTTTTGCTTTACTATCTTTAATTCTTGTTGTAGCAGTTGCTAATCCATTTCCTATTGCAGTTCCATCAGCGAGCATTCCTAATTTTATTCCTGAGAATAAATTTTTAATTACATCATGATCGGAAGTAAGAGGACATTGAGTAAAACTTTCACCACTAAAAATTACTAAGCCAATTCTATCATTTGGCCGACTATCAATAAATTTAGTAGCCACTTCTTTAGCTGCTTCCAAGCGATTTGGCTTAAAATCTTTAGCCAGCATACTAGATGAAATATCCAATGCAATTACAATATCAATCCCTTCTGTCTTCACATCCTTTTGACTCGAGCGCGATTGTGGACGCATTAGCACTAGAATTAAAATTGATAAAACAGCAAGTCGGATTACGATTATTAAATGACGTAAATATTGTTTGTATGATGTTTTTATTTTATCAAATCCTTCTAAGGATGATGTTTTTAATTCAGCATTTAATGTTTTGTTTTTGAAAATATACCAAACGATAATCACAGGAATTACTAGGAATAACCAGCGTAATTCTTTATTTGCAAAGGTGATATCGTTAAAAAATTCTAGCATAAATAGTTCATTCGTTCACTGGTTAATTAGTTCATGAGTATGCTTTGTGTTGCAATACTTACTCCTTTTTTCTTTTTCTTTTCTTCTGTCTATTGTCTACTGAGTAGATTGTTAATTGGCTTCTTAGTTCCTTTCCCTTCTATTACGCTCAGGGTGACGGAGATAGATTGTCTATTGTCTATTGTCTACTTTCTTCTTTTGACTTTTGTCTTTTTCCTCTTTTGACTTATCTTCCTCTTCTCCATAATCCTGCTTCGTTCCATTTATAAAATCGTAACTGTTTGTCATGCTCATTTCGTTTTCAGTTGACAAAGGTTGTTCTTTTGCGAACTTTACCAGATCGGCCAAAATCAATACACTTTTTAGTTTGGATTTACTTTCATTATCAATTGCCACTTTTCTGAAACCAAATAATATTTCATCTGTTGTTTGTTCCAAAGCTTGAATTTTAAAACGGTTTTCAATGTATTCCCGAATAATATCTGTAAGCTGACTATGATATAATTTTAACTTACCATCTTGCCATAAGTTTTCTTTTTTTAGCTTATCCAGTTTTTCAAATGCAATAATGTGTGCAGGAATTTTTGGAATCTCAACTTCAACCATTAATGGTTTTACTTTTCTTGTATATCGTACAATTAAATAGAAAATGAGAATAACAAGCAATGCTCCAAGCAATACCCAAACAAAAATCATATTGTCTTTCAGCCAATCAATCCACGAATATGTTTCTTCATAGGGTTCTTTAATATCCTTGATTGCTTGTGTTGTATCAACAGTCATTGTATTTACTTGAAGCAAAAGCGGGTCGGTAAAAATTCCGTTTGTATCACCTGCTAAAAATTTGAAAGGTGGAATCGCCCAGTATCCCGAATCGAATGAAGTAATATTTAAAGTTTGAGTTTGAGTAAATAAAAAAGGGTCGGCTTTGTCAACTATTGTGTCAATTTTACTTTGACTAACAACTTCTACTTCTTTTCTGATCGTGTCAGTAATCTCTGGCCATAAAACCTGAATACGCTTCCCATCATCCACGCGATACTGAATACTCAACAACAATTTTACTTGTTGTCCAATTTGAATTTCATTGCTATCAAGTGTTGCACTTGCTTTTATTTGTGCGATTGAAGACGAGCTAAGACATAGCAAACTTGCACACAAAGTTATTGTGCTTAAAAGATGTTTATATGTACTTAGTTTATTCATAGTTCCCTTAATGATTTTTTTCTCCCCCTGCCCCCTCGGAGAGGGGGATATGTTCAGAAATATTATCTTCTTTTGAATAAATTCGTTAATGGCGGAATGTATGACTCCTCTGTATTAATATTTGCAGTATCTACACCACATTTGTTAAATGCATCTTTCAAAAAGGCTTCACGTGTTTTTGCATTTACAATAAATTGTGTTCTTACATTTTTATCAGAAGTATCAACCCATTTTAATGTTCCGGTTTCTGCATCTACTAATTTTAACAATCCAACATTTGGGAGCTCCTGTTCACGCTTATCATAAATTCTTAATGCAACCAAATCATGTTTTTTGTTTGCAATTTTTAATGCATCACTAAAATTAGAATCCATAAAATCGGAAATCACAAAAGCAATACTTCTTTTCTTAATTACACCCGTCAAGTATTTTAGTGCTAATTCAATGTCTGTTTTTTTATGTTCAGGTTTAAACTCAATTAAATCGCGGATAATTCGCAAGACATGTGTTTTTCCTTTTTTAGGCGGAATAAATTTTTCAATTTTGTCAGTGAAAAAGATGATTCCGATTTTATCGTTGTTTTGAATAGACGAGAAGGCAAGTACAGCACACAATTCTGTAATTAAATCTTGTTTCAACTGTTTGCGGGTTCCGAATTCTCCCGATGCACTCACATCCACTAAAAGCATTACAGTCATTTCACGTTCTTCTTCAAATACTTTTACAAAGGGAGAATTAAAACGAGCTGTTACATTCCAATCAATCGAACGAATATCATCTCCTGGCTGGTATTCACGAACTTCAGAAAAAGTCATACCGCGTCCTTTAAAAGCACTATGATACTCTCCTGAAAATATTTGGTTGGAGAGACCACGTGTTTTTATTTCAATCTTTCTTACTTTTTTTAAAAGCTCTGATGTTTCCATTACTTAATTTGAAAATGTGTCAATTTGAAAATTTGAAAATTGGTATATCTGGATAATTTTATTTTCATTTCCAAATTAGCTCATTTCCAAATTTCCAAATTGTTATGGTACCTCGACAGTATTCAGGATTTCGTTGATAATCATTTCGGTAGTAATGTTTTCTGCTTCGGCTTCATAAGTTAATCCGATACGGTGACGCAATACATCGTTGCATATAGCACGAACATCTTCAGGAATTACATAACCTCTACGTTTGATAAATGCATAAGCTTTTGCAGCCAATGCTAAGTTGATACTTGCACGGGGAGAACCACCAAAACTAATTAGTCCTGCAAATTTGTTTAATTTATATTCTGCAGGGAATCTTGTAGCGAAAACAATGTCCACAATGTATTTTTCAATTTTTTCATCCATATACACATCTTTCACCACTTTGCGTGCTGTTAAAATGTCTTCTGGTTTTAAAATTTGATTTACAGTAGGATATTCATTTGCTAAATTGTGATGGATAATTTTGCGTTCATCTTCTTTAGAAGGATAACCAATTACCACCTTTAACATAAAACGATCGACTTGTGCTTCAGGCAATGGATAGGTTCCTTCTTGTTCGATTGGATTTTGAGTTGCTAAAACTAAAAACGGATTTGGTAATTTGAAAGTTTGTTCACCAATGGTAACTTGTTTTTCCTGCATCGCTTCAAGTAAAGCACTCTGCACTTTTGCCGGAGCACGATTGATCTCATCGGCTAAAATAAAGTTGGCGAAAATCGGACCTTTCTTTACAGAGAATTCTTCTTTTTTCTGACTGTATATCATTGTACCAACTAAATCGGCAGGAAGTAAATCTGGGGTAAACTGAATACGGTTAAAATCTGCGTGTATACAATTAGCCAAGGATTTAATAGCTAAGGTTTTTGCTAATCCAGGAACACCTTCTAAAAGTATGTGTCCGTTTGATAAAAGTCCTATTAATAAACGTTCAACCATGTGTTTTTGTCCTACAATTACTTTGTCCATTTCCATGGTTAGTAAGTCAACAAAGGCACTTTCTTTTTGAATGCGCTCATTTAATTCTTTAATATCCGTCATTTGTTTGATTTTTTATTAATTCAGTTTAGCATTTTTTGATGTTGCAAAATTAATACAAAGCCATGCTAATAGGCTATTTGGGCTGTTAAAAATTGTTAAAGATCATTGCGGGATTAGAACGCAGATCATCCCGATTTTCATGATAAAAAATGATTTTTTTAGAAGCTTAAAAGGATAAGATAAGTTATGATACGTGGGACGAATCTCTTATGTGAAAGAAGCTTGCTTCTCTATGAAAACACACAGTACTTAAAAACTATGTCTCTATGCGTTTAATTTTTTTTATTACCCTTAATGGATAATTAGAAAAAGAAGCACAGTCCTGATTGTTTGCCATTTCGAGCCTAGTTGAGAAACACTTTTGAGCATTTATTTTATTACATTTGTCGTCCCTCGACACTGCTCAGGACAACACTTCAATATGTTAATGAAACGTTATTTTATTCAGCTTTCATACAACGGAACGGCTTACCACGGTTGGCAAGTTCAGGAGAATACTGTTTTGACAATTCAGCAAGTTATCAATGAAATGCTTTCTAAATTATTAAATGAGGGTGTTACAGTAATGGGTTGTGGAAGAACGGATACGGGTGTGCATGCCACAGATTATTATGCTCATTTTGATACTTCGGTAGATTTATTGGCTGATGAAGCTAAATGGATTTTTAAATTCAATCATGCTTTGCCAGCTGATATTGCAATTCATAAAATATTAAAAGTGAAAGAAACGGCAAATGCTCGTTTTGATGCTATTGCTAGAACTTATCAATATGTGATAAATAGAAAGAAAGATCCTTTTCGAATCAATAGTTCTTGTTTTGTTTATGGCGAATTGAATGTGGATGAAATGAATAAGGCTTCAAAAGTATTATTCGATTATTCTGACTTTTCTGCCTTTGCAAAAAGTAATACTCAAACGGGTTCAAATATTTGCAAGCTTTATAAAGCTGAATGGAAACAAGAAAATGATTTGTTAATCTTTTCAATTTCTGCTGATCGTTTTTTAAGAAATATGGTTAGAGCAATTGTCGGAACGATGTTGGAAATTGGGAAAGGAAAAACTACCATTGAAGAATTAAAAGAAATTATTGATAGCAAAAATCGTTCGAATGCTGGATTGTCGGCACATGCCTGCGGTTTATATTTAATAAAGGTAGATTACCCAAAAGAATATTTTAATATAAAAGGATGAGTGTAGGAAAGAAAAAAACGATTGTTGGAAGAACAGTTGATGTTGCCATTCTAAAAAGGATATTTACATATGTAAAACCTTACAGGAAAAATTTTGCCTTGGCAGTTTGTACAACTATTTTGCTTGCATTTTTATCTCCTGTCCGACCAATATTAATTCAATATACTTTAGATAAATTCGTTTTTGCTTCTCCAAAAATTTCCATTGTTCAAACTTTTTTTGATAAGTTCATAAGTGTAGGAAACAATTCCAATATTGAAATGTTGTTCATTATGATGATGGTGCTTATCACTTTATTGATTTCTGAAGCTGTGATGCAGTTTGCTGATTCTTACTTAACAAATGGCCTCGGACAAAAAGTGATCAAAGACATACGTGTTCAGCTGTATAAGCACATTGTTAACATGAGATTAAAGTATTATGATAAAAATCCGATTGGAATGTTGGTGACCCGTGCTGTTTCAGATATAGAAGTAATAGCAGATATTTTTTCAAACGGATTGATTGTCATTATCGGTGATATTTTAAAAATTGTCGTGATTGTAGTGGTAATGTTTGTTATCAATGTTGAACTCACTCTTATTGTTTTGACTACTATTCCTCTTTTATTAATTGCAACTTATATTTTTAAAAAATCTGTTCAACGTTCATTTCAGGAAGTGAGAACACAAGTTGCGCGATTAAATTCGTTTGTGCAGGAACATATTACAGGAATGAATATCATTCAAATATTCAACCGTGAAAAAGCAGAGTACAAAAAATTTGACGAGATAAATGCAAAACACAGAAATGCAAATATTGATTCCATTATGGCGTATTCTATTTTCTTTCCTGTTGTTGAAATTCTTTCATCCTTGGCCTTAGCATTAATAGTTTGGTGGGGTGGAAAAGGTGTGTTGCAAGGACATACAACTGTAGGACAATTAATGTCCTTTATTTTATTTTTAAATATGATGTTTCGTCCAATTCGTCAGTTAGCTGATCGTTTTAATACTTTGCAGATGGGAATGGTTTCTTCGGAGCGGGTTTTAAAAGTTTTAGATACTCTAGAGGTAATAGAAAATAATGGAACAAAACAAGCAACCGATATTCAAGGATATGTAGAATTTAAAAATGTTTGGTTTGCTTACAATGAGGAAGCCTGGATTATAAAAAATATTTCTTTTTCTGTAAAGAGTGGTGAAACAGTTGCATTGGTTGGAGCAACAGGAGCAGGAAAATCTTCCATCATTAATTTGCTGAACCGTTTTTATGAATACAATAAAGGAAGTATTTCTATTGATGGAACAGATGTTAGAGATTATGAATTGACTTCTTTGAGAAAAAATATTGGAGTTGTGTTGCAAGATGTGTTTTTATTTTCGGATACTATCGCAAATAATATCTCCTTGAATAATCCGGACATTAGCCGCGAACAAATTGTTGTTGCTGCTAAAATGGTAGGAGCTCATGAGTTCATTAGCAAACTTCCAAACACTTATGATTACAATGCAATGGAAAGAGGAGGAATGCTTTCGGTTGGACAACGACAATTGATTTCTTTCATCAGAGCATACGTGTACAATCCTAAAATATTAGTCTTAGACGAAGCAACTTCTTCCATAGACACCGAATCAGAAAAGCTTATTCAAAATGCAATTGATATTTTAACAAAAGGAAGAACCTCCATTGTTATTGCTCACCGATTAGCAACCATTCAAAAAGCTGATAAAATTATTGTGATGGACAATGGTGAAATTATTGAAATGGGAAATCACCAGGAATTACTGAAGAAAAACGGACAATACAAGAGATTGTTTGAGTTGCAGTTTAAGGAGGAGGGGTTGTATAAGTAGAATGTATCTACGAAGCGTCATTGCGAGTCCCGCGCCTTCGCGGGATGTGGCAATCTCTTAAATGCCAGTTGAACTGTAGATCAACCTCACTCAACAACAATCTTCTTCATCGCAACTCCATTCTTACTCTCAACCTTCACAAAGTAAATTCCTTTTGCTTCACTAGAAATATCAAACTCTGAATTTGAATTTAACTCCGTTTGTTGAATAATATTTCCTAAAATATCCAATATCTCTACATTATATTTTTCTCCAAGAATAAAGTTCTCTATTGGTATTTTAAATTTTCCATTGTTAGGATTTGGAAAAATAGAAACTCCACTGATTTCTTGAAACTCATTTATGTGATAGTCAAAATAAATAAATTAAAAAGAATTAGCGCTTTGAAGAAAATAGCGTGCGTTTCATTTTTAGGAGTTTAAAGTTAGTGGAATAGTTTATAACAATTCAACTAATGTAAATATTAGTTTTGAGAAAAGCAATTAAAGTTTGAATTGGTGGGAGATTGTTTCGTTTCACTCGCAATGACGCTCCGTGAGTTTACAACGATTTCAAAACACTCAACTTCCCTTTCAAATATTCTCCAGTATAAGAGCCTTTACATTTAATCAAATTTTCAGGAACACCTTCAAACACAATAGTTCCACCAGCAGTCCCACCTTCCGGACCTAAATCAATAATCCAATCAGCACATTTAATTATTTCGGCGTTGTGTTCAATGATGATAAGTGAATGTCCTTGTTTGATCAAGGCGTTGAATGCATAAAGTAATTTGGAAATATCATGAAAGTGCAATCCAGTTGTTGGTTCATCAAAAATAAATAGAGTAGGAGTGTTGCTGTTTTGTCCTATTCCTAGAAAGGATGCTAATTTAATTCTCTGTGCTTCTCCACCGCTCAATGTGCTGGATGGTTGTCCTAAATGAACATAACCTAAACCAACATCCGAAAGTGGTTGTAGTTTTTGTACAATCTTTTTTTCTGTGTTTGTTGGTCGCTGTGCTAAACTGAAAAAATCAATTGCATCATCAACAGTCATGTTTAAAATATCAGAAATATTCTTGTCTTGGTAGGTGATCTCCAAAATATCTTGTTTGAAACGTTTTCCGTTACATGATTCGCAAACCAAATGAATATCCGCCATGAATTGCATTTCTACTGTAACTTCTCCTTCTCCTTCGCAGACTTCACATCTTCCTCCATCCACGTTGAATGAAAAGTGAGATGGTTTGTAACCTCTGTTTTTTGCTAATTGCTGGTCGGCAAACAATGCACGTATTTCATCGTATGCTTTTACATACGTTACAGGATTAGAGCGTGAGGATTTACCAATTGGATTTTGGTCAATCATTTCTACTGCGGCTATGCTTTTGTAATCACCATTTAGTTTTTCAAATGTTCCTGTTGCTTCACCAAAACCTCCGTGAATTTTTTTCAAGGCCGGATATAATACTCTTTTTACCAAAGATGTTTTTCCAGAACCACTCACACCCGTAACAACACACATTACATTTAGAGGAAATTTTACATTCACTCCTTTTAAATTATTTTCACGCACACCAGTAAGTTCAATCGATTGATTCCAATTTCTTCTGGACGAAGGAACAGGAATACTTTCTTTTCCTGTTAGGTACAATGCTGTTAAACTTCTTATTTCTGTTGCTAAATCTTTATGCGTTCCTTGGAAAACCAATTCTCCGCCATGGGTTCCGGCAAGCGGACCAATATCAATCAACTGATCAGCAGCACGCATAATTTCTTCATCGTGTTCCACTACAATAACTGTGTTGCCGATATCTCGTAATGAATTTAAAACTTTTATAAGACGCTCGGTATCTCTCGAATGCAAACCAATACTTGGTTCATCTAAAATATACATAGAACCCACCAGACTACTTCCTAAAGATGTAGCTAAGTTAATTCGTTGCGATTCTCCACCCGATAAACTATTTGATAAACGATTCAATGTTAAATAACCCAATCCAACATCATCTAAAAATTGCAAACGATTTTTTATTTCTACCAAAATTCTTTTTGCAACTTCTGTTTCATAAGTAGTCAGTTTTATTTTAGAAAAGAATTCCAATGAATCTTTGATTGGCATTAACACCACATCATTGATAGAATGTTCAGCCACTTTCACATACGTTGCATCCTTGCGGAGACGGGTGCCGTGGCAATCCGGACAAACGGTTTTTCCTCTGTATCGGGAAAGCATTACACGGTATTGAATTTTATAGGCTTGTGTTTCTAGGTGTTTAAAAAATTCCGTTAATCCTTGAAAATATTTATTTCCTGTCCAAAGAAGTTTTCTTTCTTTAGGTGTTAAATCATAATAGGAGCGATGAATCGGAAAATCAAATTTATGAGAGTTGGTTACCAATACATTTTTCCATTCACTCATTTTTTCACCCTTCCAGCAGACAATTGCATCTTCGTAAACAGAAAGATTTTTATTCGGAATAACTAAATCTTCATCAATTCCAATAACACTTCCGAATCCTTCACAAAGTTTACAAGCACCAATCGGATTGTTAAAACTAAAGAAGTTGGTGGTTGGTTCTTCGAAAGTCATTCCGTCAAGTTCGAATTTGTTTGAGAAATCACGCCCTTTGACTCCGCTCAGGGTGACGTTGGATTTTGACTTTTGACTTTTAACTTTTGACTTGCTGTCTTTATCAGAAACTGGAGTTTTATTCGCCTCATGCTCGTCCATCATGACTTGAATAACACATTCTCCATTGCCTTCGTAAAAAGCAGTCTGCACCGAATCAGAAATTCTATTTTCATTGTCTTCATCCTCTGGTCGAACCGTTAAACGATCTACAACAATATAGATCTGTTCTTTTTCAGAAAACTTGGTTGCAACAAAATCTTCAATTTTAGAAACAATTCCGTTTTGTTGAATACGAGTAAAACCTTGTTGTGCTAAAAGTTCTAATTGTTTTTTGAAAGTTTTATCGGCTTGTTTTGTAATTGGAGCAAGAACTAAAATTTTTGTTTCAGGAGCTAATGAATTAATATATTTAGAAACATCATCAACTGTATCGCGCTTTACTTGATTTCCTGAAACGGGTGACATGGTTCTACCAATACGAGCAAATAATAATTTTAAGTAATCATAAATTTCGGTAGAAGTTCCAACCGTAGAACGAGGATTTCGTGAGTTTACTTTTTGTTCAATCGCTATTGCTGGAGAAATACCTTTAATATAATCCACTTCAGGTTTGTCAATCCGACCAAGAAATTGTCGAGCATAGGAGGAAAGACTTTCTACATAGCGTCTTTGACCTTCGGCATAAAGTGTATCAAAAGCCAAAGAAGACTTTCCAGAACCAGACAATCCAGTTATAACAACAAGTTTATTGCGTGGAATAGCCACATCAATATTTTTAAGATTGTGTACGCGGGCTCCTTTTATAAGGATGTATTCTTTTGAATTAAGTTCCTCTATGTTTTTTGGCTTAGCCATATTGTGTAGTTCGTGTGCTGTGTGTAAAAATTTAAACACCCTGCGACTACGCTCAGGGTAAACTCCGAGACATAGTTTTTGTGTGCTGTGTGTTTTCATAGAGAAGCAAGCTTCTTTCACATAAGAGATTATCTCTCAATCAATGTTTATCCAACCAAAACTCATAAAGCCCTATAAAAAATCCTTTTTAATCATAAAAATCATAAAAAATCTGCGTTCCAATGCGGATGTTTGTTTCAGGGCGACAAAATTAATCAATTTCGCTTGGTTTTTAGGGATATTGAATGTATATTTGTATAAGTAAAAACGAATATTGGAATTATTTTCTGCTCAGTGCAACATTTGAATAATTTCTGCGTTTAACTCAATATATTTCATTTTATTATTCACCCAAGGCGATTTAGCAAAATTTGTGAAAGCCTTTAAAAACTGAAGAAACATAAGGAAAACCTCTACTTTTTTATATTAATTTTTACATAAAAAAAGGAGGCCCTATGCCAATTCAACAGTTTGTAGACGACCAAGAGCTCGTTAATCAGTACATCAAGGGTGATGAATCAGCACTTTCTTCATTGATTACACGCCACAAACGTAGAATTTTCAGCTACATTATGCTAACTGTTAAAGACAGAGCATTGGCTGAAGACGTATTCCAAGATACCTTTATTAAAGTGATTAATACCTTGAAAAAAGGTCATTATAACGAAGAAGGAAAATTCTTGCCTTGGGTATTGCGTATAGCTCACAATCTTATTATAGATACATTCAGACGAGATAAGCGTATGCCGACAATCAGCGGTGGTACTAATGAAGAAGGCGAAGATTTTGACATCTTCAGTGTGTTAGGAGTGTATGATAAAACAGCAGAAGATGAAATTATTCAGTCTCAGGTGAGAAAAGACATCCGTAAACTGGTAGAAGCTTTACCTGCGGAACAAAGAGAAGTATTGATGATGCGTCATTACTACGATATGAGCTTTAAAGAAATATCAGAACAAACCAATGTTAGTATTAATACAGCTTTGGGACGAATGAGATATGCTTTGATCAATCTGCGTAAGATGATAGAGGAGAAGGAGTTGATGATTAGTTATTAGTTAATAGGGAATAGTAAATAGGGAAAATTGGTTATTATTAAGGAGGATTGTTGTATAAGACAGTCCTCTTTTTTTTATTGAATCGCTATCTGGGCTGTCATTTCGAGAGGAGTCGAGAAACGCCTGAAGGGTAGGGACAAGAAAGCTATATGAATTTGGACTATAATTTTTACCTCTCATACAATAAACCAGAATCACCTCCGTTATCACTATCATAAACCTCTAAACAAACTGAATGAATAAAACATCTACTAAAAAAATTATTGAACCAAAGCTTACCGAGATGAAAGATGAAAGTGATGACAGCAAACAATTTCCTTACGAACCAGGAATAAATGTCGTTAACAACATTTTGAACTATTCAAAAGCACTCTCCATCCGCAAAACAAAAAGCGGTGATTATTTTGAAATGGTACTGAACTAAGGTCAAAAGAATTTGAAAAGACCCTTCTGAGATATTCAGGAGGGTCTTTTTTTTGGTTATATTTGAGATATATAAATATATATAAGAACAATTTTTAAAAATGCCAAAAATATTATTTAGAATTTGGAGCAGTTTCTTCTTCTGAAATTATTCTTACAAATATTTTAGCTGAACAATTGTGTATTGAAACTATTGCTGAAATAAAAACTTTAAAGAAAACAATTTCTTTAAGCAATTTAGCAAATGGAATGTATTTCATCACAGTTAAAACCAAAAAAGGTAAATCTGTGCAGAAGTTTGTGAAACGATAATACTTTATTGAAATAAAAGACGAAGCCACTTATATAGTGGCTTTTTCTTTTTGTAAGCTGGATTTGTTTTACACAATGGATACAAAAATGTACAACTCCGCTGGGGTAGTAGGTTTATGACATACTATATAGCTACAAAGCTCCCACCCCGGTTGGTGTTGCAGACTTTTTGTTTATGTTAATGGATACTCCGCAATTAATGTAGTAGGAAAAATTTCTATAATATTCCACTAATGTTTTACTGTTAGTTGAATTGGTAAAATCTTTTTGTCCCATAGCTTCTGCAATAAATTTTATATTTTTCTTTCCGAGGCATACTCCTCCTCCAAAAGTTACTCCTGCATTAAATGGATTAAATTCATAGCCCCTTTTAATCTCAGAGTTTTGTCTTCCTTTGTATTTATAGCCTGATAGATAGTCTGCTGTTGGTCCTGCTTTCACAAATCCTATTCTGGCAATTTTAAATTTAATGGTAGGCGAAAGTGTGAGGTAGTACAATGAAAACGAGCATGTTTCTTCTCCTACAGCAATTACTTCTCCCATTTGATTGACAACATATATTCTTTCTTTTATTCTATATCCTTTTTCAATTATTGAAATATCCGTATTAAATTCAAACTGCTTTTTCTTTCCCCAAGTATATATTGTTGGTTCTATTGTGAACAAAAATCCAATTTTTTGTCTTCCATGCTGTATGTCATTCTTGGCGTTTTCAATTCCGGATACATTAGCACCCGTTTTTATTGATACTGACTTTAAAAACTGCCCATAACTTGTTAATGAAAGTGTAAATGCCAATAGATAAAGGATTGTTCTCATTACTTTTATTTTTGTTTGATTAATTTTTTTGTGAGATATTCCCTGTTACCTTTTTCTATTTTTAAAAAGTATATTCCTGGAGAATATGAAGATAAATCAATTTTTGTAATATTTGATTCAATATTTATAAGATTAAGTACTTCGATTCCCTGGATATTATAAACTATTATTTCTGAAGGAATTACTGTTGTTTCAATTGTAAAATAATCATTACTCGGATTTGGAAAAATTGAAATTAGTTCTGCAGCTTCACCATTTTTATCTAATGCTTTATTTAAAACGTTTTCTTCTGTAGTGTATTGTTCATAAGAATATTCTTCAGTTGGATCATTCTCCGAATTGCTATTGCTACGATATTGTTGAGACTCTAAACCATCACATTCAATTTGACCTGTTTTTGCATTAAAATTACTTCCTGTACTTGCAATAAAACCATCTTTTAACACAATTTGATTTCCTGCTCTCATAGAAACAACAGAACCGATCGACAAGATGAAATTTCCATTTGGAATTGTAGTAGTTACACTATATCCTGTTTCAATTTTATTTCCAGCTATATAATTTCTTGTATCTGTAATTGTTTTGTCTTGTAAATTTAAATCTTGATTTATTAATGCAGTAATTAAAGGTTGGATAACATCAGAAGGGATTTCATCATGAAATGATGTTACTGAAGGCTGAATAGCAATATTAAATTTAGATATTCCTCCAACTATATCTAATGAGCTATTATGTGGAATAAACGCTGGAACTGCCATTTGATATATTGTTACAGTTGGATCAGAAAATGGTCTTAATATTGAAAGCAGTGAACTTTTGATGTCTTTAAAATTTACTGCAAATACATTTCTCATGTCAACACAAGCGGGAGGACTAGTATTTAATGTTACAGGTATTGGGTCAAATACTAATCGTGGCATATACGAACCTGCTTGCGCTTCTTCTGTACTTAAATAGAAATGTTCATTACTATCAGAGGTAATTGCGCCAGCAACTTCAACAAATAAAAATTCTGTACCTGCTGCCGAAGGATTTGGACTTGTATTAGAAAATGAAACTCCAATTGTTGGAACCAAATGTGGATAACCATCGCTATTTAATGAATTTAATTCAGTGAAAAATGTTGAATGAATTGTTCCAGATACATCATATGCATTATAAAGCAATAATTCTTTTGCAGCATCGTTATTTGCAGCATGCTCAGCATATCCATCATCAGTTGTTAAGTCTTTTCTCCAGTTTTGAAGTGTGCTTGATATTCTAGCTCCTTGATGTGGAGCATCTAGACTTAAAAACTTACTAATTGGAAGTGGGCTACCTACTGCTTCTGCTTTTGAACATGCATATCGATTAATGATTCCGCCCATGCTCATTCCTGCTGCAATAATTGGTTTGTTTCCATTTATTGCGGATACATATCTTATTGCTGAAGAAAATACTGCGGCATTGTTCCTAATTGATTGCGAGTTGTATTTAAAATTAATTATATATATATCAAATCCCTTTGAAAGCAAACAATTCACTAAGTCGTTGCCACCTTGTATGTAAAATTGTTCTGATCTAGTATTGTAAGCATCAAAACCTTCTGATAAAATAAGCGGTGTGGCATTGGCTCCTGCATTGCTTTTCCATACACGTAAGGTATTACAAAAGTTGTCTTTATATAAACCTTGCGACTGAGGAACAACATTTACAGTATATTCTCGATGATAAACTATTCCATCTGTTGGATCCATAAAGTTGACTTTCAAGCTATGAGATCCTAAGCTAGTAAAATAGGACGATGAATTATCCCATACGTGACTCGATTTTGGAGTGCCAGTATATATATTTATATAGCTAGCATTATCTATACTAACTTCAATATTTGCAAGCATTAAGCCATATGTTAAAGCAAAATTTATTTTATGGTTACTTAGTTCAGCATAAATTTCTGCTTTTTCTGTAGGAGAAAGACTAATTGTAATTCCTTGACCACTTTTACTTTCTACTCCCCATGAATAAGAGCTTTCTGTATTTGGAGAAGATCCTGTAACTATTGTTGAAGAAACTTGATTTGTCCAGTTGATTATTGTTGGACTTAAATCCGTATACTGACCTAAATATCTTGGTCCTCCAGTTATTCCCCAATTGTCTGTTGCTCTTACTTGGTAATAATATGTTGTTCCTGAATTAAATGGTCCATAGTCAATTACTTGATAATTTCTGTCAGCGCATGTGCCACATCCATCAATATAACCGCCCACAACTGTATACCCACTTTCAAAATCGGTATCTGTGGATTTTCTTATTTCAAAATAATCATTATTAACTTCACCATATGTTGAAAAACCAACTGTAAGAAATAGTTGACTTTCATCACAGCCATATTGTGTAGGAATAATCCAATAGCTTATGCTAGTTCCATAATTTACACCAGCATGAGCGTAACTAGAAAACACAATTAAAAATAATATAAATATCTTTTTCATTATGAATATACGATTTAAATTTTTAGCATCCAATTGGAGCTAATAATATTTTTTACTTAATTTTCTTCTCTAATTCCTCAATACGCTTATTCAATTCTATAATATAAAGAGTTAGTTCTTCAGTTTTTTGTAAAAGTTTGATGTTTAATTCTCCTAGACCGACACCATTTTCTTGCATCTCTTCAGCAGAAGCAATTTCAGGTAAGTGTTTGTCTGCTTTTATTTTTTGTTCTAAAATATTTAATGGCATTAATTCGTAATTATTTTCGAAAACAAAATCTGCTCCCGTTGTATTTACTACAATTTCTAATGCTCTCATTTTTCCGTTTACATCTAACTTATAAGTAGAGTTTACTTGAGTAACTTTATCAATTAATACATTTCCGTTTTTTAATAC
>CAMCUO010000053.1 GCA_945879015.1 Chitinophaga pinensis
AAGAACGCGGTAGCCTTGTGCGCAAGCCTGGTGTCCTAGTGCGGAGGCTAAGAAGCTTTTTCCGATTCCCGTACTTCCTGTGATAATAATGTTTTCTTTTCGTTTAATAAATTCGCAATCTGCTAAGCGAAGTACCTGGTTTTTATCAACTCGGTTGTCTTCAAAAGCAAGTTCTTCAACACTGGCTTTGTAGCGGAAGCGAGCTGACTGAACTGTGCGTTCGAGTTTACGATTAAAGCGTTCGTCCCATTCTGATTCTACAAGATGGGATACCATTTCATCGGGAGTGAACTTTTCATTCTTGTCCGATTCAAGCGTTAGATTAAAGGCTCTTGCCATTCCGGTGAGCCTCATCGTTTTCATTTTGTTCAAGATTTCATTCATGTTTTTTTGATTTTAGTTAATAATTAAATTTGTTTATTGATAATAATTTCCGCCTCTAATGTTGTCATGTAAAGGCATGGGCGAAGGCGCGGGGTCTTCATCATACTTGTCTAAATTGTTTTTTAAGATGTCGTCAATTATTTTGTAATTGTAATAACCTATTTCATGTGCGCGTTTACATGCTTTAATAAGCCTTACGTTGCCAACTCGTTTCGAAAAGGATAAAATACCCATACAAGCTTTGTAAGCTTGTTCTGGATGATGTTTTTTTGCAAGAACTTGACCGATGTAATATTCTACAACTTCATCAATTTCTTTTGCTTTCTCCATGAAAAACTGAGGACTCCATTGAGTTACATAAAGATGTTGGGGTGGCATGTGTGAAGGCTCTGTGCTATAGTTGCCAGCACTGCGTATTCTTTGGTGTGTTGCAACAAGCGCATACTCCTGATAAATATCTACGCGAGAACGCGAGTATTGCATCTTTAATTTTTTTCCAATAAGTTCATACGGAACGCTGTAGTAATGTAAATCCTCGTACAAGTAAACATGACAATGCTTCATCACCGTTACTTGTTTTATTTTTCGCATTTCATAACGTGTTTCTGCAAGTGGACCAAGCGAAGGTTGTTCCATGATCCATTGATCTGTTCTGGAACAGTCTCTGCCTGTAAGTAACGTGTTATTGTTTTCTTCAAGGAGTTTGATAATTCCTACATTTAATTCAGTTAGCGGAACGATTTGGTTTTCTGGCAGGTTGGAGTATATCCGGTTGTAAGATATTTTTACCATACCCTCTACAAGAGCTTTGTCTTTTGGCTTACGGGAACGTGCTGGAAGAATTGCGATTCCATAATGATCTGCAAAGGCTTTGAAGTTTTCATTTAGTTCGGGCTCATATCTGCTTGCTTTAAACACGGCAGACTTTAAATTATCTGGAACAATTGCAAGTGGTACACCATTAAAATAATGTAAAGCGTTTTCACATGCAGTAACAAACTCTTCAATGGTTTGGCTTTGCATCGCTTCAACATAAGCGTATTGGCTCCAACCAAGTATAGCTACAAAAACCTGCGCTCTTTTTATTTCACCTGTTTCGGTATCAACATAAGGCAATGTTGCTCCCGCATAATCAACATACATCTTATCCCCAACTTTATGCTCCATATGCATTGTTGGATTTACTTTTTTACGCCATTTGTTATAATAATTATAAAATGACGTACACTTAAAGCCTTCTGGATGCAAGGCTTTAAACACTTCAAATTGATACGCTAGAGTCATTCCTCGTCTTCGCAACTGCTTTTCCATTTCTGGAAAAAAGTCATACAGCTGCTGTTCTTTTTCGCTTACGGGCGCATCTTGTGGTGGATGAAAAAGTTTATCTAATTCAAAATCGGTAAGCTTGGCCAGTTCAATCCAAGTTGTTTTAAGATTACTAAACCCCGCAACGTAATGCTTCACGGTGTTTTTAGACACTCCGAGTCTTATTGCAATTTTTTTCTTGCCTATTCCTTTGGAATAAAGCTTGATGATTTGTCTTACTTTGCTCATACTAATTGTTTTATTGGCCATGATTTTTTATATTTACTGAAGTGTAAAAATTACAACATCAATAACTATAAAATCAATCTGCTAAAACAGTATGATTAAACTAAAAATACAGGGGTCAGTTTCCCGTGAAATGCTGGGGTCACTTTGCTCTGAAAAACAGGGGTCAGTTTCACGCGGAAAAGGGGGGTCAGTTTACGTGGATTTTCCACCTATTTCCCAATTTGCATATACCAGCTCAACATTAATAGCCTTGAATGCATTTTCCCTCGCTTTTTGCAAGGTTGAGGCAATATTACTTAGAAGCTCAGAATATTTATTTTTAAATATTTTCATAAAAAGGGTTGAATTTGGCAGACGTCTGCCATTTTGGATACACTATATAAAATCTTTGCCGCGATATCTATCGGGGATGTGGCAAATTTTAGCGGATGCAATTATTTTCCTTCTTCTTTCTTCTTCACCAAAAAGTAATAATCATTATCAATAGGCAAATAGCCATATTCATAACAATAATAATAGTTAGTTCCTTTTTTAGTAGTATAAACATTTGTATAAAAACTAAAATTGAAACCTTTTTGCAGAAGTTTTGTTTTGGAAGCTTTGGCTGTTTCTTCTGGAGTAAGCTCTTCCAGAATTTTATAATTTTTACGGAGGCTTGAATTTACCGTTCGGTAATATTCGCTGGTTGCTGTTTTTATTCTGTTATTAAAAACATTTCGGCATAAATCAGAACAAAATTTTTTGTCGGTTCTACCTTTAAAGGAGTCTCCACACTCCAAACATAATTTACTCATACACAATTTTTAATTTTTATGCCTGCAGGAGTAATACTAGGACTTAAATTATTAATTTATTTTTCTACTACTAAAAAATGCTTGGAGTAATTGTTTTTAGTGGCGCAAAAGTATAAAAATTATCCGTCCTACCCGTGTATACACAATTAAATTCGAATATAAATACTTAAATACCGAATCGGGGGTTGGAATCGCCACACATTTGCACCGTCAAAACAACAGAGCGTTTATTGACGAAAACAAAAATAAATTATAAACCAGTGCTTGCCTATAAGCAAGTACACAAAAAAACAAAACATTATGAACGCATTACGCAACAAAGTACAATTGATCGGAAACCTAGGAATGGATCCAGAAGTGAAAGCCTTAGACGGAGGTAAGAAATTAGCTAAAATGAGCATCGCTACCAACGAGCATTATAAAAATGCAAAAGGCGAAAAAGTAACCGAAACACAATGGCATAATTTAATTGCCTGGGGAAAAACTGCTGAAATAGTAGAGAAATTCTTAAAAAAAGGAAGTGAAGTAGCTGTTGAAGGAAAATTAATCAACCGTAACTATACCGATAAAGAAGGAATTAAACGTTACGTTACAGAAATTGAAGTAAGCGAGCTCCTAATGCTCGATTCCAAAAAATAGTAGTTGATTGGTGTGTGAACGATAAGTCGTCCTCTTTGGGAGCAGAGAGGCGACTTTTTCATTTCTCGGTTTCGCTACGCTACACTCGAAATGACAAGAAAAGACAAATCGGAGTCCCGCACCTGCGGGATCCTTCCGACCGAAGCGAATAGCTAGCGGGAGCAGAAAACTGACCAAAAAACGAACTGAATACAATCATAATAAAACAACAATCTTGATTCGCAAATTGCGACTTCAAAAAACAGCCTAAATGGATATCAAAAACACTGATCTTATTATTTCCGATGAAATAATAATGAATAAAATTTACTTTATAAGAGATCCAAAAGTAATGATTGACAGTGACTTAGCGGAACTTTATGAGGTAGAAACAAGCAATTAAAAAGACAAGTTAAGCGCACTATAGAGCGGTTTCCAGTGGATTTCATGTTTGAATTAAATCAAACAGAATACGATCTTTTGAGGAGCCAATTTGGCACCTCAAACATTGGAAGAGGAGGAACGCGGTATTTACCAATTGTTTTTACAGAACAAGGTGTTGGTTATCAAGCATTTTAAACAGCAAAAAAGCTATAATTGTTAATATACAAATCATTAGAATCTTTACGCGCACTCGCCAAATACTAATTGATACTACCGAATTGAAATTCATAATAGAGAACATAAGAAAAACAACTGAGAATAACACACAAAATATCGAACTCGTTTACCAATACTTAGATGAGCTAACTCAAAAAAAGGAGAATCAGAAGCCAATAAGAAAAATAGGGTATAAAATCCCTAAAAAAAAATAAACAATCTAATTCATAAACAATTTCATATGAACCTAACCCCCGAACAACAACTCATCATCAACTCAACAGGCAACATCAAAATAAACGCAGTAGCAGGCTCAGGCAAAACAACCACTATTGTAGAATACGCAAAAACTCGTCCTTCTAAAAGTAAAATACTTTACCTCGCTTTTAATAAATCAGTAAAACTGGAAGCCATAAAAAAGTTTGAAAAAGAAGGATTAAAAAACGTAAAAGTGGAAACAGCACATTCACTAGCCTACAAACATATCATTTTTAGATATCGTTATAAAGTACGTTTGCAAGGATATAAAATAAATGAAATTGCAGAATTACTTCGAATAAAAGGAACTGGCGAAAAGCATGCAGAATATATTGTTGCCAATCACATTAGCAAATTCATCACTTACTATTGCAACAGCGACAAACAAAAAATTGAAGACCTAAATTATTTAGATATAGTTACAGATCATAACACCAAAACATTTGTACGCATAAATTACAAATACATTGAAAATCAAACCATACAGTTCTTATCAAAAATGGACAAAGGAGAAATTGAGATCACGCACGATTTTTACATCAAAAAATTTCAACTGTCAAATCCAAAATTAAATTACGATTACATTCTGTTTGATGAAGGCCAAGATGCATCTGCAGCAATGCTCGATATTTTTCTTAAACAAGCAGCAACAAAAGTAATTGTAGGCGATACGCACCAACAGATCTATTCCTGGCGATTTGCAATCAATGCTTTGGAAAAAGTGAACTTCACTACCTTCAACCTCTCAACCAGCTTTCGGTTTGGTCAGGATATTTCCAACCTTGCCATGCAAATTCTTCAATTTAAGAAGCAAGGAGAAAATCAAAACTTAATTACTATGCAAGGACAAGGAAGAAATTTGGAAATTAAAACGAAAGCAACCATAGCCCGCACTAACTTGGGTTTATTATTAAAAGCCATTGAATATGTGAAAGAAAAAACCAATGTTAAACAAATCTATTTTGAAGGAAATATCAACTCATACACCTATGCTGATGATGGCGCATCACTTTACGATGTTTTGAATTTATACAATGGCAAACATTCATCAATAAAAGACCAGCTTATCAGTTCGATGCGCAATATGAATGAACTGGAAGAATACATCGAAAAAACAGAAGATGCGCAACTTGGAATGATGTTGGAAATTGTAAAAGAATATGGAAATGAAATTCCAAGTATTATAAAAGCTATTAAAGATAAACATGTAAAGAATGACGACAAAGAAAATGCAGAAATGATTTTTTCTACAGTACATCGATGCAAAGGAATGGAATACGACTCTATTCAACTTGCCAATGATTTTATTTCTCAGAAAAAATTAGAAAAGTTAAAAAGCAATAATCAAATGGGCGAGAACGGTATCTTAAAATTGAATGAAGAAATAAACCTTTTATATGTCGCTATCACCAGAACTAAGAACAATATTTACATCCCAGAAACACTTGTTTCGGATGGATTTCCAACTTCTCCACACATAAACATATTAAAAGTAATTACAGACGAGCTTAACCTTACAGAAATTGAATCGAGCGAACAACTAATTGCGACTCAAAAAATAGATGAAACGGAAGCATCACCAGCTTGCGATAATAGTATAAAAGAAAAAGCATATTCAGTAAGTGCATTTAGAGAAAAACACAAAGATGCATATAAACCATGGACCACTGAACTGGATGATGAATTAACTAAAATGTATTGCGAGGGCATCAATGTAAGAGATTTAGCTAAGCACTTTGGACGCACGAAAGGCTCGATTTATTCTAGAAGAAGCAAATTGGAGTTGGAAGAAATATATGGGTAGAATAATTTATTTAAAAATAATGTTGCACTTTAGGGCAACTTTCGTATCTTTGTTATGAATAAAAAAAGTAGAACAATCATTTTTTACAAAAACTATTTTCAAGAATTTTTTGTAAAACAAAGCAGAAAAGTTCAAGACAAAATTATCTGGACTTTTGATCTAATTGAAGAATTGCCAAAAGTGCCTCAAATATATTTAAAGCATATGGAGAGCACCGATGCACTTTTTGAAATTCGAGTGCAACATGGAAATGATATTTTTCGCATTTTTTGTTTTTTTGACAAAGGTTCTCTAATTGTATTAGCAAATGGCTTTCAAAAGAAAACTCAAAAAACACCAAAACAAGAGATAAAAAAAGCTTTACAAATAAAACAGGAATATGAAAATGAAATCAAAAGTCAAAAAAAGTAATATTAAATCCCTTAGTCAGTTTAAAAACATTCATTATGGGAAACGCGGCACTAAAAAAAGAGAAGAACTTGAAGCTGGTTACGAAGCATTTAAAATTGGTGCGTTAATTCATGAAGCAAGACTAGAAAAAGGTTTAACTCAAGAAGAATTAGCCGAAAAGTGTGGAACAACAAAATCATACATTTCAAAACTCGAAAACAATATTAAAGAGGTCCGTATTTCTACATTACAAAAGATTGTAGAATTAGGTTTTGGTGGACATTTGAAACTATCAATAAGTCTATAAATCCTTTTCATAAATTAAAGCATTTTATTTTAGTATATTTATCTGCTATAAACCTAATAATTATACACTATGAAATACTCATTAATCCTATTCATTTCAACAATTTTTTTCGCTTGCAACAAAACAGAAGTAAAAGAAGAAGCACCTAAAAACAACAATTTAGTTTTAGCTGAAGATATTCAAACAATTCTGCCTTTAGAAAAGGATACTTCATGGGCATGGGGTAGCTCAGATTTTACAAATATTTCGGCAAATTTTGATCCGGAAAAAATATTTTCTTCCATCACTAAATCCATTCTATCCGGTAAAATAAAAGCATATTCAGATTATCCGACTAAGGAATTAACCGTGAATGAAGTAAGTAAAATTCTTGTAAGCTGGGATTCAACAGCAACGGTTGAACATCCTGACCATCCTGGCACAGTGGTATCTGCTCCGCTGAAAAGTGAAATAACTGCTTGGGATGTTCCACAAATAAGATTTCATGAAACCATGGAACTGGATACAGTCACAAATATATTACACAAAAAAACTTCATACATAACATTGTATACGTTCAAATATGCAGAATCAGGGGGAGTAGTTGGCATCAGAAAATTATTCGATGTAAAATTTAACAAAGAAAAATAAAACCCTATTGCTGGAAAGTTTTGTATAAACTAATTAATAACGATACGCAATATGTAATTGTATCCAATCCACCACGTGCGGGAGGACTATACATCTTGTCTATCGGCATAACCATTCTAAAATTTAAATATCCTTTGGACCTTTTTAAATTAAGTAATTGTATAACATCAAGAACGTCATTGAGAGGAACGACTGTAATATTTGTCAAACAAAAATGCCATTCTTTTGTGAAGAATCGCATTTTTATATTTTGCAAACCTTATTTACTCCGCTGTTAAATCAAAATCATCTAAAAACTTGGTTGTATAATCACCTTTAATGAATTTTTCATCTTTCATCAATTTCAAGTGAAAAGGAATAGTTGTTTTTACACCTTCAATTACATACTCACTTAAAGCACGGTGCATTTTTGCAATCGCCTCTTCACGTGTTTGAGCGACAGTAATCAATTTCGCAACCATACTATCATAATTAGGTGGAATAGTATAACCAGCATAAATATGTGAATCTACACGAATACCATGTCCGCCTGGAGTATGCAATACTGTAATTTTTCCTGGTGAAGGACGGAAATTGTTAAATGGATCTTCTGCATTTATTCTACATTCGATTGCATGCAATTGTGGATAATAATTTTTTCCAGAAATAGGAACTCCAGCAGCAACCAATATTTGTTCGCGTATCAAATCGTAATCAATTACTTCTTCTGTAATTGGATGTTCAACTTGAATACGAGTATTCATTTCCATGAAATAAAACTTGCGGTGTTTGTCGACTAAAAACTCAACTGTTCCAACACCTTCATATTTTACTGCTAATGCTGCTTTTATAGCAGCTTCTCCCATTGCTTCACGCAACTCATCTGTCATAAAGGGAGAAGGAGTTTCCTCTGCTAATTTTTGATGACGTCTCTGAATCGAGCAATCTCTCTCCGACAAATGACAAGCTTTTCCATATTGATCACCTACAATTTGAATTTCGATATGACGAGGTTCTTCAATATATTTTTCCATATACATTGCACCATTTCCAAATGCATTTTCTGCTTCTTTGAATGCCGAATCATACAATGCGACCATATCTTCTTCTTTCCAAACAATGCGCATTCCTTTTCCACCACCACCAGCGGTTGCTTTAATAATCACTGGATATCCTACTTTGGGAGCAAGTTCTTTTGCATGAGCAGAACTTTCCAATAATCCTTCTGAACCCGGAACACAAGGAACACCAGCAGCAATCATTGTTGATTTTGCAGATGCTTTATCTCCCATTGAATTAATCATTTCTGGAGAAGCGCCAATAAATTTTATATTGTGCTCCTGACAAATTTTAGAAAATTTTGCATTCTCAGAAAGAAAACCATATCCAGGATGAATAGCATCAGCATTGGTAATTTCAGCTGAAGATATAATGCTTGGAATATTTAAATAAGAATCTTTACTTGGCGGAGGACCAATACAAACTGCTTCGTCAGCAAATTTTACGTGTAAGGAATCTTTATCAGCAGTTGAATAAACAGCTACTGTTTTAATTCCCATTTCTTTACAGGTACGAATAATGCGCAATGCAATTTCGCCTCTGTTTGCTATAAGTATTTTTTTGAACATGGTTTCAATTTGAAAATTAAACAATTTGAAAATTTGAAAATGAAATGTACTTTAATTTAAATGAGAATTACCCATTTCCAAATTAACACATTTCCAAATTTCCAAATTAGCTAGGATCGACAAGGAATAATGGTTGATCGTACTCAACTGGAGTAGCATCATTTACCAATACTTTTACAATTTTACCTTTTACTTCACATTCAATCTCATTGAACAACTTCATTGCTTCGATAATGCAAATTACTTTTCCTTCAACAACATCATCACCAACATTTGCAAATGATGGTTTATCAGGAGAAGAAGAACGATAAAATGTTCCGATCATTGGAGATTTAATTATTATGTATTTCGACTCATCAGCTCCTGCAGAAGCTTTTACTTCTGGAGTTTTGGTTTCAACTGAAGTTGACACTTGTTGAACAACAGGAGATGTGTGCATTACCGCTTGCGCAACCGGACTTGTTGATTGAACATACACTTGTTCTTTTTTACCTGCTGACGTTTTGATAACAATTTTTACATCTTTGGTTTCTAGTTCTACCTCGCTCACGCCAGACTTAGCTACAAACTTGATCAAATCTTGAATTTCGTTCAGTTTCATTATTGTTTTTATTTAGAGATTTATTTTGGGTACGGATAGCGAACAAAAAACGAACATTACGAATCTGTGTTTGCTATTTTCTATAATTTTTTTGCCTATTTTTTACTTGTCTACTGTCTACTTTTTTTGCAATTGTCTACTTATTTCTTTTTACTTTTGAATTAATTCTTTTGAATTGCCTACTGCCTAATTTTTTCAAATTACCTACTTACTATCGTATGCCCATTTCAAATAAATTGCTCCCCAGGTAAAACCAGCGCCAAATGTGGAGATAATAATATTGTCTCCTTTTTTCATTTGCTTTTCATAATCCCACAAACACAAAGGAATTGTCCCAGCAGTTGTGTTTCCATATTTCTGAATGTTCAACATTACTTTTTCAGAAGTCAATCCCATTCTTTCAGCAGTAGCATCAATGATTCTTTTGTTTGCTTGGTGAGGAACTAACCATGCAACATCATCTGATGTTAATTTGTTGCGCTCCATAATTTCAGCACTCACATCTGCCATTCCACTTACAGCACGTTTAAAAACAGGTTGTCCATCTTGAAAAACAAAATGTTCTTTTGCATCAATCGATTCATGTGAAGGCGGTTTTACAGAACCTCCTGCTTTTTGATGTAAATATTTTCTTCCCGATCCATCAGCTTTTAAAATAGAATCCTGCAATCCTAATCCTTCAGTATTTGGTTCCAACAAAACAGCACCAGCACCATCGCCAAAAATAATACACGTTGAACGATCTGTATAATCTAGAATTGCTGACATTTTATCAGCTCCCACAACTACAACTTTTTTATATTTTCCAGTTTCAATAAATTGTGCTCCGGTAGATAATGCGTAAACAAATCCAGAACAAGCTGCTGACAAATCAAATCCCCAGGCATTGGTTGCTCCTATTTTATCACAAACCACATTTGAAGTTGAAGGAAAAACATAATCGGGAGTTACGGTCCCAATAATAATCATATCGATATCCAATGCTGTGATGCCTCTTTTTTTCAAAAGATCTTCAATTGCTTTTACGCACATATCAGAAGTTCCCAATCCTTCTCCTTTTAAAATTCTACGTTCTTTAATTCCTGTTCTTGTTTCAATCCATTCGGAAGTAGTAGGAACCATTTGTTCTAACAACTCATTCGTTAGAACAAATTCTGGAACATATCCGGCAACGGCAGTTATTGCAGCAGTAATTTTCATTATTGAAAAACTAATTTTATTTTATCCGCAAGATTTGCTTCAATGATATTTTTTGTAAGCAGTAACATGTTTTTTACTGCAATATTATTTGATATTCCATGTCCAATCATTACAGTAGAGTTAATTCCTAAAACAGGAGTGCCTCCATAAATTTCGTAATTGAAACGATCGAAAAATTCGTCTTTTATTTTACGTTTACGCAACATAGTGTACATTGCCTCTGCTTGTTTCAAAACAACATTTCCTGTGAATCCATCGCAAACAATAACATCTGAATGATCATTAAACAAATCACGTCCTTCTATGTTTCCAATAAAATTAAAATCTTTAGAATCTTTCATTAAACCATGTGCAGCTTGTGCAACAAGATTTCCCTTTTCTGACTCTTCACCAATATTCAACAAAGAAACTCTTGGCTTTTTTATTCCGTAAACGTGTTCTGCAAAAAGAGAACCGAGTACGCCAAATTGATAAAGCACATCAGGTTTACAATCTGCATTTGTGCCAACATCTAAAATTAATCCGATGCCGCCATTTTCTTGTGGCATAACTGATGTGATGCAAGGGCGAATTACTCCAGGAACAACTTTTACGCTAAACATAGAACCAACAAGCATTGCGCCTGTATTTCCATTGCTTGCGAATCCATCAATCTTACCTTCTTTTAAAAGATGAAACCCAACACTAATACTAGAATTGGGTTTTTGACTGAAAGCTTTAGTTGGGTGTTCACCCATTCCTATTACTTCTGTAGTATGAACAATATCGAAATTTTTTTCATCCGCTCCTTCTTTTGCAAGACAAGCAATGATTTGTTCTTTATCACCTATTAAAACTAGGCGAACATCTTTGGGTAATTCATTATAAGCTAATACTGCTCCAGATACTGTTGCATCGGGTGCAAAATCACCGCCCATAATATCTATACCAATTCTCATAAACTCCTTCGAATTACGAATTAATACTAATATACAAATTACGAATGTTTACGAATTTTGAAATGTTTAGCGTTTCGTTATTCGTTTTCATTCGTATTTCGTAGTATAATTTATGCAGAAACTTTTTTCTCTACTGCTAATTTTCCTTTGTAGTACCCACACTCTCCGCAAACACGGTGATACAATGTTGGTGCTCCACAATTTGAACATGTTGATAGAGTTGACGCAACTGCTTTGTCGTGACCTCTTCTGCTATCTCTTCTACTTCTCGATAATTTTCGCTTTGGATGTGGCATTATTTCTAATTTTTATTGTTTTACTTTTTGTTTACTAAAATGATTGTCTATTAGAACGCAGATTTTTTATGATTTTTATGATTAAAAATGATTTTTTTCTCTGTGTTTCGATTTCTTTATGATTGATAAGCTTCGCTTATTGATTTCTTATTTATTTTTAATTTGTCTACTGTCTACTTCCTTCTTTTGTCTACTTCCTTTTTTTGTCTACTTCCCTTTTTTGTCTACTTCCTTCTTTTGTCTACTTCCTTCTTTTGTCTACTTCCTTTTTTTGTCTACTTCTTTTGACTTTTGACTTAATTCTTTTGACTTATCAATTAAGCTTTATGTTCTTCAATCCTGCCCAACGTGGGTCTGATTGCTCTTCTTCCCCGCCTGTCCGCCCGGCAGGTTTTTTTTCTTCTTCTAATAAAAACTTTTCCAACTTCGCTAAGGTTTCTTTATCACAAGTACTTTTTCCTTTTTTATCTAAAGGATGCACTCGCTTGATTGGAAAAGAAAGTGTGATGTATTCATAAATATATTGCGCTATATCCAACTCGTGTTCATTGGCTGCAATGGTAATAATATCATCATCTTCATTTCCGGTATCGTTTCCTCCTACTTTCACAATCAATTGATAACTGCCTGTGATTGGTAGATCAAACTCTATTGTGCATAAATCACATTCCGTTTTCACTGTTCCCGAAATCTCAAATTCTAAAACCATCATTTGTGATTGTTTTAAAAGATTAAGATTTACAAGAATGTTTCCTTGCTTTATCTCCGAAAATTCATAATCTAAAAAGAACGAATCTTTTACTTCAAACTTATATTCATGCAAGCCTAATCCTAACCCTACAAACTGAATGATATACTCTTTTCTGGTCTGCATTTTTCTAAGTTTTTAAGAAAGAGGGCAAAGGTAAAAAATTCTCCCTTACTTCAAAGCTTTGAATGAAATTAATTTTACTGCAATTTTAGCCATTTTTAAGCAAAAAGCGGATAAAAAACATGTTTTTATCCGCTTTTTAAGCAAATTTATCGATTTTTTGAGCTTTTCTACCTCAAAATTGCCAACCTTAAAGATTCTGAAGAATGGCTTCCAGTAGAAATATTATAATAATACACGCCCTGAGCAAGTTTCGAAGTATTCAAACGATGACTTTTTGCATTCGAATCAATGTTTTCGGAAAACATTAATTGACCCATAGAATTATACACCATTATCTTAGCCTTCTCATTTTGTGGTAAAGAGTAATTTATATATGTATAATCATTTGCCGGATTTGGCATAGTTTGCGTAATAGAAATTCCGTTTTCTGAAATTTCATTTATTCCAGTTGAAGCAGGAATTAATTTTTCCACTTTTAAATCATCAAAATAAAATCCATCTGCTCCACCGCCATTATCCGAAATTAATTTAAATCCGATTTTCATATTTAAACCAACATAAGCATCTAAAGAAATTTCTTCTTTCATCCAATCTAATTTGTATGCATCATAAAGTGGCATACCAAAATCCTGATAAGCATTACCAACTTTTGTATGATGACCGCATAAAGGAGTCCATGTTGAACCTCCATCGTCAGAAACTACTGCTTCAACATAATCATAATTGGTTTCAATTTCCCAGCGCGACCAAAAAACAATTTGTGCACTTATTGCATCTGTTAAATCTAAATCAGAAATAGTACTAATCAGAGAATTTTCATTATCGCCATAATCGCCAACAGGTGTATCAGTAATAGAACCCGTTCCACTAAAAAATACAGAAGTATTTATTCCCCAAGAAGAACTTGTCCAACCTGTCATAGAATTTCCATTGCTACTAAAAACAATTACGGGTGGACCGAATTTTTTTACAATAGTATCTTTAAATGTATGCAATCCATTACTCACTCTTAATTCATATTTTATTGTTGTTCCAATAGCCAATGGATTTAATGTAAACGATATTGAATCCATAACTTCATCTAATAAATTAAGTGTGGAAAATGTTTTTGGTCCACCAACACTTGCAATTTCTGGTCCGATTGGAACAATAGAAACAGTATACGTTGCAGGAGCATCCATTCCTAATCTTAATAATTTGAAATTAAAAAAACCTGTTGCAGTAGGAATATAATTTGGTTCATCATCCGATGCAACAGCAAATTTTAATGCAAGATGTGCCATGTGTAAATTCTGCCAAATATTTTCTTTACAGATATCTACAATACGAGAAGATGGTGGCCAGAATCCTTCATCACTTCTTCCAGCTTCAGGAGTCATCCCGAAAGTTTTTGGTTTTGTTACTTGTTCTCCATACTGCCAATCGTCAATGGTTCCGTTGGTTGCGTACAAAACTGTTTGTGGAGCTGTACCGTAAGAATATTTGTTATACGTTGTAAGATGCTTGGCATATTCAGAAAACTGTGCGTAATCTGGAGCAATCACAGCTGCATCATATCCGTAAGAATAAATTAATAAGTTTCCGTAAGTGTGATTATTTAACGACAACTTAAAAGTATGCGCATTACTAAAATCTCTTAAGTTTTGAGATTCCGCCTCAGAAAAAGCAGCTGTTCCGCGATATGTTTCAGAAAATCCACTTGGCGAAGAACCAATTCCATCGTACGCCCATTGGTATCCGTAATTTCTGTTGATGTCTACACCAAAAGAGCCGCCATTGTTTCTTCTATTTTTTCTCCACATTCCACCACCAGTTGGATCAGTTGTTTCGTTGCGAATATATCCATCAGGATTTACTAAGGGAATAAAATACATTTCCTCATTGTTTACTAAATATTGTACTTCGGGATTAGATGCATAATTTTCGCATAAATAATACATGTACATAATTAATTGCGAAACCGAACCTGGCTCACGAGCATGATGTGCTGAATTATAAAGCACTTCTGGTTCTGCTTCATCCACATTTGGATTATCAGAAATTTTCATCCAATACAAAGGATAACCATTAATTGTATTGATTGCTCCAATTGGAGTTCTGGCTTTTACCAATGTTGGAAATAAAGTTGCTAAATTATCCATGTGCCAAAGTATTTCAGCATACGTATAAAATCCACCCATGCTTCCTAAAGTAAAATTTGTTGGAGTTGCATAAGCTGGCGGAACAGTACATCCAATCGACATAGTAGAAACTGGAGTCGTTTCGTTTTTCTGAAATTCTGGTTTGTTTTGATCTTTGTAAAATTGTTTTACATCATCAATTTGAACATCATAACTAAATCCCTTTTCTTTTATGATGGCGATTTCGGTTTCCGAAAAATCAGAGATGAACCAAAATCCTTTTTTCATTTCACCATGATCAACTGCTAATCCAGCTTGTGCGAGTTGCGCAATGCCAAATTCATCAGCATAAATTTTTACACGAGAATATTTTTCGGTTTGAATAGTTTGAGCAAATGAATTTGCTACAATAAAAGTGAATACTAGAAGTAGATATTTTTTCATCAAGAGAAAATTAGACTGTTTCATAACAAATCTAATAAATAGAAACTATAAACACAAGGACAATAAACATTAGTTTAGAAATCAACACAAATGCTCCGAAAACACTTCGACTCCGCTCAGTGTGACGTACGAGATGTCACACTGAGCGGAGTCGAAGTCTCACAAAAAGTTGTGAAAATGGCTATCGTTCTCTTTTACCTAGACTAATCTTCAAAGGATTGGAAGTAATTTCCTTGTATTGCTTTCTTACTTTATAAATATCAATTGCAGTATAAATGGCTCTTCGGAAAGATTCTTCTGATGCAACATTTTTTCCAGCAATATCATAAGCTGTTCCATGATCTGGAGACGTTCTTACAACTGGCAATCCTGCTGTGAAATTTACTCCCGAATTAAAGGCAATTGTTTTAAATGGAATCAATCCTTGATCGTGATACATGGCTAAAACTGCATCAAATTTTTCGTATGTCTTGTTGCCAAAAAAACCATCTGCAGGATACGGACCATAAACTAACAGCCCTTCTTCTTTTAATTGATTGATGGCTGGCAGAATAATACTTTTTTCTTCATCACCAATTACACCATTATCTCCAGCATGCGGGTTTAATCCCAACACAGCAATTTTTGGTTTACGAATTTCGAAATCTTGAATCAATGATTGGTGAAGTGCTTTTGCTTTTTTAATAATCTTTTCTGTCGATAATTCTGAAGCAACTTTTGTAACGGGAATATGTCCAGTAACAACAGCTACTCTCAAAGTATTACTAACTAAAAACATTAAACTATTTCCATCACCAAATTTATCGTCCAAATATTCGGTATGACCAGGAAATTTAAAATCGTCCGATTGAATATTTTCTTTGTTGATTGGAGCTGTAACCAAAACATGTACTTTTCCTTGCGCTAATGCATAAGCCGCTGCTTCTAATGATTTGAAAGCATACTTTCCACCATCAGGAGTTTTCTTTCCTAGTTCAATAGTTACTTCTTCTTCGTATACATTAATAAGGTTTGCACGCTTGTGATTTATTTCTGAAAAATCTTTAATTTGATTGAAACTAAAATCTTCGATGTTTAAAGCCTTGCGATGAAAGCTTGCTGTTTTCATAGAACTGAAAACAACAGGTGTACAAATTTCAAGCATTTGTGGATCTAGAAATGTTTTGATAATCACTTCCATTCCAATTCCATTTATATCACCCTGTGAAATTCCAACAATTATTTTTTCGTCAAACATGTCTAAAAGTTAAAAGTGAAAAAAGTCAAAATTCAAAAGTTTCTGAAATCGTTTGATATTTTGGCCAGTCTTCTACAAAGGTAAATTTTAATTGATTGAATGTGATGAAAAAATAAAGCACGCTCCTCTTTTGATTTTTGACTTTTTTCTTTTGAATTTTGACTTTCCCCTCTTTTGAATTTATTTGTCTATTGTCTACTTTTTTCTTTTGACTTTTGAATTTTTTCCCTTTTAACTTATTCCTCCACCCACCCCACAATATCACTCAAATTTGCAATATCAAGCGTTGTCCATTTTTTTGTAGTTGTATTCCAAACCACCACACCTTGAGGATAACGATCTTCACCCATTACAATTTCATTTTGAAATGCAGCATACCCTGAAACAGTTTTTGCATTATCCAATCTGCACCATTTTTTACCTGCCACATCAATTTCATACATAATGGTTCTTCCATATTTTGGATTTTCATCCGATTCAATAAAAAAACTATTTCCAATCGGTTGATATAACAATTTCGACACGACCTTCTTTTTCAAATCAACTTGAAACGCTCCTTTACCAGAGAAATAAACAATACTTCCATCAGGCAACATTTCAAAAAATGTACTTTGAGCTGTGGCAGGAATTTCTGTTATCTCTCCCACCTTTTCAATTGCCTGATTTATTTCCACTTTATAAATACTTGCGGATTGCTGATTTTTTGAAAAATTAGAATACAAAAACGAATTGTTGTCCAACCAAAAAATTGGAAATTTACGTTTTACATCATCTCCTAAAAGCGGCTGCGCTTCACCATATCCCGCATCTTTTATTATAATATCTTGTTTGCCTGTTACATAATAAGCCGAAATACTAAATGGCTTTGTTGTTTCATCCACTTCAATATCTGGTCGGGGCAATGGATTATAATTTGCATTTTCTACTTTCCCAAATTTCTCTGTTTTTAAATCTAATACCGAATAATATTTCCCTTTAAAAATATCGTTGGTATGAAAAATAATACTGTCGCCACTAAATTTAACAAAATCACCTCGCTCGTAAACCAATAGTTTTTTTGTTTTGATATCGATTACATTTCCAATTCCTGTTACTACATAACGATTATGATAAATTCTGTTTTTACCTAAATCGAAACGAACATAATTTCCTGTTACTCCAGCTTTTTTTGTGGGAAGAGAAACAACCGTTTCTTTGGAAACCATTGCTCCGTCAACAAAATGATAGTTTACCAAATGCTGTAAATTGTTTGCAGCAGCATTGTCATCATATTCGGCAACAAGAAGAGAAACCTGCCTACTGGCAGGCAGGCCTTCTTTCACAGGTACAATCTTTTTTAGCGGCATGTGAAATGCAACAAAAAAAATGAATGTAAAAGCGAGTAGAGAGAATTTAAAAAATCGCATTCAAAAAAAGTTTATGCATTGTTTTTCAAAAAGTCGAACAGCAATCGCACTCCAACTCCTGTGCCGCCTTTTACTCGGTAATTATCTTTTGTCATTAAAAATGCCGGACCAGCAATATCAAAGTGCATCCAAGGATAATTGATATAACGTGCTAAAAATTTTCCAGCAGTAATACTTCCCGCATACGGACCACCAATATTTTTCATATCAGCGATATCCGATTTGATCATATCATCGTAATCGTCCCAGAAAGGCATTTCTGCCAATCGTTCGAATACATTATTTCCGCTTTGTTTTAATTGATTTTTTGTTTTTTCATCTGCAGTTCCCATCGCTACAATTCCGGATGTTCCAATTGCTGCAACTGCCGCACCTGTTAAGGTTGCTAAATCAATTACCAATTTAGGATTGTATTTTTGTGCGTAGGATAACGCATCCGCTAAAATCATTCTTCCTTCTGCATCTGCATTCAGCATTTCCACGGTCATTCCATTGTACATAGTAATTACATCTCCTGGAACGTAAGCATTTTCACCTGGACGATTATCTGTTGCTGGAACCAATCCAATTACATAAACGGGTAATTTTGCTTTCGCGATAGCATAGATTGTTCCTGCAACTGCAGCAGAACCTGCCATGTCGCATTTCATCATATCCATACTGTTTGGAGTTGGCTTTAAACTCAGTCCACCAGTATCGTAGACAACACCTTTCCCAACTAAAATAACTGGTTGTTTATTTTTTGCATTACGAGGTTTGTATTCCATGATGCTAAACGTAGGAGGCTCAATGCTTCCTAAATTCACGGATAACAATCCACCCATTTTTAATGCTTTGATTTTTTCTTTGTTGAACACCTCCACATTGAAACCCGCTTCTTTACCCATTTTTTGAAACTCTTTCGCCAATTGAGTTGCCGTTAGAAAATTTACTGGTTCGTTCACCAAAGTTCTCGACAAACATGTTGCTTCAACTACAATGCTTAACTCTTCAATTTGTTTGGAATTCAAACTTTTTGAAACAATTCCAATCGATTTTAACGAAAATTTTTCTTTTTCTCTGTCTTTTTTATATTTCAAAAACTGATAATTACTCAATGCCAATCCTTCCGCGAAAGCCAATGTTTCAATAGCTTTTCCATCCGCATCAATAATATTTATCGTTTCTATTTTAGCATCAGTAATCCAAGCATGGATTGTGCTTGAAGCTTTACGAAGCACTTCTGCTGTTTGATATTTTTCTTTCCCGCCTGACGGACGGGCAGGCTTTACATCAATCAACTGTACAATAAACAAGCGATGA
This sequence comes from Chitinophaga pinensis, assembly GCA_945879015.1. Lineage (GTDB taxonomy): Bacteria > Bacteroidota > Bacteroidia > 2-12-FULL-35-15 > 2-12-FULL-35-15 > 2-12-FULL-35-15. The sequence continues at coordinate 19,365 of CAMCUO010000053.1, forward strand.
AGCTGATTTAAACAGATTGCTTTTTTTTCGTTCGTATTAATTTCATTCTTTATGAAATCGATTTCCGCTTTGGATAAACCATAGTTATTAAAACTATTATTCTTACCGCACAACAAAACAACGTTATCATTGTTATTTATTGTCGATTTCTTGGAGATATTCGTCATATTATTTCTACTTTTGAGAAAGTAAATGTAGTAAAAGAATTTGCAAATTCCGAACGACACCAACACTGGCTGAAAAGCCTCTTAAAATAACACCTTTAGCAAAATGAATACCGAACAATTATTGAAACGAGCATTAAATTTTGACTTTCTTTCACAAGAAGAAGGCGTTCATCTTTTTAAACACGCGCCCACTGCCGAATTGGTATTTGTAGCCAACGAATTACGCAAAATCCAAAAACCTGATTCCTTACCAAACAATGGAAAACCGGGAAAAGTAACTTGGCAGATTGATAGAAATGTAAACACTACAAACGTTTGTACTGCCAATTGTAAATTTTGCAATTTTTATCGTATTCCAGGGCATGTAGAATCCTACATCACCGATATGGAAACCTATAAAACAAAAATTGATGAAACACTTAAATATGGTGGAGATCAATTGTTGTTGCAAGGCGGACATCATCCCGAATTAGGATTAAAATTTTATGTAGATACGTTTACTTCTATCAAAAAACTTTATCCGAAAATAAAGTTGCATGCACTCGGACCACCAGAAGTTGCGCATATTACCAAGCTTGAAAAATCGACACATACCGAAGTTTTAAATGCATTGAAAGCTGCCGGAATGGATAGTTTACCAGGAGCTGGTGCAGAAATTTTAAACGACAGAGTTCGCAGATTAATCTCCAAAGGAAAATGTACTGGTCGCGAATGGCTAGATGTAATGCGTGCTGCACACCAATTAAACATTACCACTTCCGCAACAATGATGTTCGGACATATAGAAACAATTGAAGAACGATTTGAACATTTAGTTTGGATTCGACAAGTACAAAGTGAAAAACCAAAAGACTCAAAAGGATTCTTAGCCTTTATTCCATGGCCTTTTATGGATGATGGAACTTTATTGAAACGTCACAAAGGAGTAAAAAATAATGTGAGTGGCGATGAGTATATTCGTATGATTGCTATGAGCAGAATTATGCTTCCGAACGTAATTAACATTCAAGCAAGTTGGTTAACGGTAGGAAAAGATGTGGCTAAGTTGTGTTTACATTCCGGAGCCAATGATTTTGGAAGTATTATGTTGGAAGAAAACGTAGTTTCTGCAGCAGGAGCACCTCATCGCTTTACTGCCAAAGG
>CAMCUO010000054.1 GCA_945879015.1 Chitinophaga pinensis
TTCTAGGAACTTTCAACAATCCAAAAGAATTTGTAAGTGAGACAGGCTTTTATAATGGAGCATCAACACGAATTGTGGAAATGATGAGGTTTAAAGATATAAATAGTGATAGTAAAACATAGCAGGGAAATAAGTAAATCAGCCTATAATCGAGTAGACGGCTCCGCCAGAATTAACTGACGGAGTGCGCCTCTCGCACCACCCTGCGTACGGGTCTCGTACAGGGCGGTTTGCTAAGCATACTGTAAAAGCTCTTTACACCTTTTACAGCTTTGTCTTAATTTGAAATAAGGCTATGCAAGCATTCCTTATTATAATAATAATTCAACCTTGTGGACAGCCTATGATTTTGGATTGATTAAAACTCCAGAAATTGATGGTCCGCACGAAGCATTTTTAAAACAAGCAGTTACTTATTCAATTCCTTTAACATTGGGTTGTACTTATGAGTGGAACTATCCAGAAGATTGTACAATAGTAAGCGGACAAAATACAAATTCGCTTACTCTGAATTGGGGCGCATCAGATGGCTGTATTCATGTTACGGAGACGGATTCGAGTGGTTGCAAAAAGCAATATAAGACTGTGTTTGTGACGCTGAAAGCTTTGAAATAAACACTCAATTATAATTAGTACGTCATTGCGAGTCCTGTCCCGAAGAATTCGGGATAGGATGTGGCAATCTCTTCCACCATCGCAACCCTTGTCAACATCATGAGAGATTGCCACATCCCGCGAAAATGCGGGACTCGCAATGACGCTCTAAAGAAGGCTCCAGTTAACGACTTGCTAGGTAGAATAACCCTTACAATTAAGTCATTCAAAAAAATCGCCCCACAAACCACAATCAGCAAGTCATTCAAGGTTATTAACAGTATTAACAATTAACAAAACACCTATTAATAATATACACTCAGACGTAATTAACACATCAATGTTAATTACTTTAAATCCTCCACTAAAAAGACTTTCCTAAGTACCCTAATTTTGCTACAGGCTATGGCAATGCATTAAACATTTCTGAATACGCTAAAGGATATTATTGTTTGATATATGATAATAAATTAGGTGGCTTTGAAAAGAAAAAAGTTTGGTTTAAAAATAGTTTTTGTCCTGTTGTAATAAATCCTATTCATGTTTCGAAGAAAAAAAAGTAGTACTAAATCTGCAACTAATAAGTCCACAAGACGAGAAGCATTATTAATCCCAATTGCTATTGTGATTCATTTCCTAACCTTTAACTTTCGAAACTAAGCTCACCAAACAGCAAACAAACTTCGCGTTTTGTCGACAACTCTATAATCCAACCCGAATATTTACCTTTCTTCCTAATTTTCTGTGAATTTATCGCCTTCCACTTGCTTTTTAATTAGGCAAAGCATAAATTTGTATCGATAAATAATCTAAAAGTATCGATTAATGAATGAATAATTTAGATAAAATACAAATTAAAGCTGGGACAGTTTCCTTTCAAGAAGAAGACATTGTGAGGTATCAGATTGATCAAACAGATGAAATTTCTTTAAAAAACGTGGAGGAATATTTAGAAGCCGTTAGAAATTTAGGTGGAGGAAAAGCATTTAGCAATTTGGTTGTAATGAAGGAATTTATTCAAGTTGGAAACGATCACAGAAAATATGCTGCAGGAGAAGAAAGCAATATGTATACCATTGCTGATGCATTTGTTTTAAACTCTATGGCTCTAAAATTAGTTGGAAATTTTTATATCAGATATAATAAGCCAGTAAGACCAACTCGAATTTTTAATAATTAAAAAGACGCGCTTATTTGATTAAGAACATTTTTGTAATTGCTAATGTAAAATGCAACCTATTGAAGTAGAAATTCTTAAAAAAATCGAAATTGATCTTAAATCTGTTTCCTTAAGAAGTGATGGCATTGTGCATGTTAGCATAAATACTAGCGAAGATGTAGAAGTAAAAGATGTTATTGAAATTGTTGCTGCTGTAGAAGAAATCGGAAATGGAAAAAAATTTCCTTTATTAATAAAAAGTCAAAAATATACACTGCCTAGTGCAGAAGCAAGAGCCTATATTGCAACTCCGGAATCAAATCCATTTGCTAGTGCCGAAGCTTATGTAATTCAATCGTTTTCACAAAAACTTGTAGGTAATATTTTCATCTCATTCAACAAACCAGCTCGACCGACACGTATTTTTACTTCTGAAGAAAAAGCAATAGAGTGGCTACAAACTTTTTTGCAAAGCGCTTAAAGTAGTTTTATTAATTTCGTGCTTTCCTTTAAAACGAATAAATTCAAAAGCAATTTCATTTTTTTTCAATAAATCAACGTGCTTTAAAACTTCTTCTTCATTAATAAATTCATCCGTATCTCCAACAACAATAAACGTTTTCATTTTATCGAATACAGTTTTGTTTTGTTTCCAATTCATATCATTTGGAAATGCTCCTGCCCACAAAATTAAATTATCTGCTTTCACTTTACTACTTGCTAACCACCTACAAACAGTTGCAGTTCCTTGGGAAAACCCTAGAACATTTATTTTTACATTTTTGTTTTTTAACGAAGCTATCACTTCTTGATACACAACATTCAAATAATTTACATAATCCAAAATATCACTTTCTCTATCTTCTTTTGTCATCCAACTTGCCACTACTCTCTCAGAAAAGCCTTTCCAATAAAAACGATGCAAGCCCTCTGGAGCAACAATTAAATTTTTATTTTTATCTAATTCATCGAAATTATTAATAAAATAATTTGCCAGTTGAGCATAACCGTGGCAAACAAACCATACTTGTTCGATTTGCTCTGAAGGCTCGTTCAAAATAAAATAACGAGCAGTTTTAGGAATGACAATGTTTTTCTGTTGCATAAGTTCAATAAAAAAACACCCCCGCAAGCGCGGGAGTGTTTTATTTAAAAATTAGTTTCGCTTTTATTCAACTACAACAACTAAATATTTGGAAGCACTCCAAAAATCCTCAGCGTTTGTAATTACAATTTTTTCAGCTTTCCCATCTGGTCCCTCAATTTTATATGAACTCGCTGGATGAGTAGTAATAAATTTAGCTTTTTTAGCTCCTAAAACAATCTCAGTAAGCACAGAAATATCCACCTTAGTGAAATATCCTTTATTGAAATCTTCCTTCATCTTAGCCGTCTTACCCATTCCAATAAATCCACCTTCTTTTGTCAATACATTGTTTTTGATCAACTCCTTAGAAGTTCCAAAAGCATAGTACGCAGTATTTAACTTTTCGGTTTTTACAGATGACTCTTGAGTTGCTTCTTCGTAATTCAAATTCAATGCAGTCATTTCTACATTCAATCTTTCCAACTGACCTTTCAAATCATTGATTTTCGCATCTTTCTCTTCAATCTCCGTAGTTAAACGAGCAATAAATTTTTCCAATTCATCATTCTTCTTGTTAGATTCTTTCAATTTAGATTTCATGGAAGCCAAACGTTGTTTGTTCTTGTTCATGATATCATAAATTGCTTGAATATCATCCACAATCTCCTGCTCCTTTGATTTACGAACTTCAGGATCCTTGCTGTTTTCAGTAACAATTTTTTCTTTCTTCTTTATTTCATCCAAGTTATCCTGAATTTCGTTGAATCCACGAATGAATGATTGAATACTTGAATCTTGCTTGTCGATACGAACTGCTTGTCCGCCCGAAACAGCTGTCAAACTATCTTCTGCAGATAATACTCCTTCTGAATTACCACCACATGAAAACATAAATGGTAGGAAACCTAATAAATAAACTAATTTTTTCATCTTACTTGTTTTAAATTTTTCGCAAAGATAGTGGAAATAGAGGGAAGATTGAAAAATTGAAGATTGAAAATTGAAAAATTATTTTATCGGAGCGTCATTGCGAGTCGCCCTGCGAAGCTGGGGCGATGTGGCAATCTCTCATGATGAGGAGAATAGTCTAAATTGAGCTAAGATTGCCACATCCAGCAATCCCGATAAGCTATAGGGAGCGGGACCTGCCTACCGCACGCAGGCTCGCAATGACGTTCTAATAATAATATCTGCTAAACTAAAAGAAGAAGACTATTCGTCCATCTCAACAGCGCCAGAATTGGAATTTAAGATTTGTAAAACATCTTGAATCTGGTAAGTGCTACGGTTGTATTTATTGCCCAACACAATTATGGTTGTATGGTCAGCTGGTCTTCTAAAAAACAGACTATTATAACCATGCCACCAGCCGTTGTGATAGATAATTTTAGGATTTTTGCCATCATCAGTTAGCCTCCAACCATATCCATAATTTCTTTTCCCTTTATGTTCGTTGCTATAGCCGGTAAATGCTAATTCTTTGGTTTTCTTTTTTAATAATGTTTCTCCATAAAACGATTGATCCCACTTTAGCATATCTTCCACTGTAGAATAAATTCCTTTATCACCTACTACATCATCAGCATATGTGTCATCTTCAAAATAGCCCGATGCTTTATGTCCAACTGTTTTATTTTTATGTTCCGCTTTTCCTTTTGGATTATGTACCCAGGAATTATCCATTCCCAATCGCTTAAAAATATTTTGCTCTACATAATCCGCAAAACTTTGTTCAGCTACTTTTTCTACAATGCTTGCTAAGATTGCATAATTGGTATTAGAATATTCAAATTTTTTATTTGGAGGCGCATAAACATCACATTTGTTTTTAGTAATAATCTCCATCATTGCTGCATTATCAAACAAACCTTTGTTGTAGCAATTCGGTTTTTCGCAATATTTTTCACAACAATAAATATAATTAAACAAGCCTGAACGATGAGAAAGCAATATGCTTATAGATATTCCTTTGTATGGGAAATTTGGAAAAAACTTCTCCACATTATCTGTTAATTTTAATTTCCCTTGATCATACAACATTAATATAGCAGTTGCTGTAAATGTTTTGGAAACGGATGCTAGTTGGAAAGCAGCATTTATTTTTAAGGAATCTTTGGTTTTAAAATTAGAAAAACCAAAACTATTTTTATAAATGATTTGTCCTTTTTGAGCGACTAAAACACAACCATTAAAGCCTGCAATCTTTGCTTTGTTTTTAAACAGCGTATCTAATTGCTGTGCTTTTTCGGTAGCACGAAGTTCTTTTAAAACTATATTGATACTATCATTTGAACGAGCGACTTCCTTTTCTCTCTTTTCATTGCTAGTTTCAGAAGCACAGCAAATGATCAGACAAATAAAAAAAAGGAAGACAAACTTCAATTGGCTCATAGCAGGAGTTTTTATCTTCTTCTTTCTTCTGCTTCTTGAACAATTAATTCACGTCCTTTTACTTCTTTTCCATTTAATGCATCTATAGCTTTTTGTCCATCCTCTTTTTTAGCCATTTCTAAAAAAGCAAATCCTTTTGATTCCCAAGTTATGGTATCATAAACGATTTTAGTAGAAACTACTTCTCCATACTGGGCAAATAAACCTTCCAGTTGCATTTCATTGATATCTCTATCAAGGTTTTTAATAAATAACTTCATCCTAACTACGAATTACGAATTTTAACGAATTACTAGTCTTTGTGTGCAATGGCTAATTACAAATATTTAACATTCATGCGCTTTACCAAACTAACAGACTGGTAAAACGACTAATGAAGCAATAAACGAATGAACCAATGAACTAATTCATACAAATATATTTTTTTAATCGATTTTTGATTAACTTTGGGAAACTAATAAGTTAACATGAAAAAGTTAATAACCTTCACTTTATTTTTAGTTAGTTCTTCTTTTCTAGGAGCTCAAGTTCTTACTGACGATTATTATTCTGCCTCAAAACCAAAGCTATTATCAGCGGATAGAGTTTCTGCATCCATTTCAGCAGGAGCAGGTGTAAGCTTTTTAGGCTCATCAAAAAATACTGCTTTTACTACTTTTATTGCCCCTAAAATTGGCTACCAGGTAAGTGAAAAATTCAAATTAAATGTTGGTTTGATGCATTATTCAATAACTGGCAACACTTTTATGCCCCTGAATCAGAACGAAGCTTTAGTTAATACTAACAATAAAGCACGCACTGGTAATTTGTTATTTGTGGAAGGACAATATCAATTGAACAAACGTGTTGCTGTTTCCGGAGCGGTAATGTATGATGCTAATAACTTAGCTAACAAACAAAGTAATTACAAAGCTATTTCTGTTGGAATGGATTATAAAGTTTCAAAACACAGTACACTAAGTTTCAGAACTGAGATTTCTCAAGGTGATAGTCCTTACCGCAATAGAGGTTTCGGAGGGCAAACAAACCCAATGATGTTTGATAGTTTTGGTGGAATTGGGAATGAATTCTCAAATCGATTGAATTCTTCTATTCGATAATGTTATTCTTTAGCACTTTCTTATCAAAACAAAGCAGACAGAAAACGAGTCTGTTTATTTTATTTTCACTTACTCTATTAATTTTAGTTTACTTTTTTGTTTCCAGTAGTTTCACAAACAAAGCAACTTCTGATCTTCAAAACGGAGACATCATTTTCCAAACTTCACAGTCAAAACAATGCACAGCTGTTCAAATAGCTACGCGTTCTATTTATAGTCATTGCGGAATTATTTACATCGAAAAAAATAAAATTTACGTTTACGAAGCTGTTGGTCCGGTTAAAATGACGCCATTTAGCGAATGGATACAACATGGAAAAGATTCCAAGTATGTTGTTAAAAGACTGAAAAATGCTTCTACTCAATTGACTCCAGCCATTTTTTCGAAAGTAAAAGCTAGCGGAGAAAAATACAAAGGAAAGAGCTACGACCTCTATTTTGGCTGGAGCGATGAAAAAATATATTGTTCTGAATTGGTTTGGAAAATTTACAAACAAGGAGCAAACATTGAGGTTGGAAAATTACAAAAATTAAAAGAATTTGACTTGTCAAGTAAAGAAGTTAAAGCGATTATAAAAGAACGTTATGGAGACGATATTCCTTTATACGAAATTGTTATTTCCCCAAAAAGTATTTTTGATTCGGAGCTATTGGAAACTGTTAAGGATACGTACTAATAATTTCTTTCCCCTTTGTGACTTTTCCTTTTGACTTGTCTATTGTCTACTGAGTTGATTGCTAATTGACTTCCTAGTTCCTTTCCCTTCGACTACGCTCAGGGTGACGGACAGAAAATCGTCTACCGCCTCCAGTCCTTTTGACTTTTGACTTATTTTCTTTTAACTTATTTCTTCCCCTTCTCCTCTATCCATTTCGACATATACTTTGTGCTAGAAATAGTATGATGCATCAACATTGCTCCCGTAAAGTTTTTCAATCGATGTATTTTTAGATTTTTTTGAAGAATTGAAATTTGCTCAATTAGTTTTTCTCCGTGTTTTTCTTTTGAATAAAAATTATTGATGATAGCAATTCCATTCTCCTGAGATTTTTGCCAAAGAACTTTATCAATATATAATTTCACAGCTGCATCTGCAATTTCTTGAGGCGTATTTGCAATAATTCCGTTCCACTCAAAATCTCCATGCATTCCTTCTGCTCCTATATCGGTTGTTACACTTGGCGTCCCACATTGCATCGCTTCCACCAATTTTCCTTTTATTCCAGCTCCGAAACGTAAAGGCGCTAAACAAATTTTTGCATTTCTCACAACTAACATTGCATCTTCGGCTCTTCCTTTAATTAAAAATCCTTCTTTTACATCGTTCAACTCATTTACTTTTTGAGAAGCATATGCTCCGTAAATATGCAATTCGGCACTTGGTAATTGCTTTCTTATCAATGGCCAAATTTCTTCCTTCAAATACTGAACAGCATTAAAATTAGGTTCATGAATAAAGTTTCCAATAGTTATAAAATGAGCTCTGTCTTCAAAAGAAGGCCAAACTCTTTTATCTTTCTCTTCAATCTTATCTAGTAAAAAAGGAATGTAATGCAACAAGTCGGAATCAATTTTAAAATAATCGTTCAACAATTTCATTTCAAAATCCGAAATAATCAAAGAACAATCACATCGTAAAATGCTTGCCATTTCGCGTTTTGCTGTATCTGAAAATAAATATTCACTTGTAAATACGCTTTTTTCTTTCAAGGCAGATTGTCGAGCCTGACGCAAACAATGTAAATCAATTGTATCTATAATTCGTAACGCATCTGGTGCATTTTCAGCAACGCGCCAACCAAATTGTTCTTCAATCATAAAACGGTCAAAAATCACAATGCTGGGTTGAAGTTTTGCAACAAACTCATCAAAACTTTTATTATTCAATTCGATTTTAACTTTTTCAATACCTAAAGTCTGAATATCAAAAGCATATTCACTATCACTTGCTGCAGAAGCAAACGTAATTTTCCAATTTTCCGATAAAAACAAATGCATCAACTGAAGCATACGACTCCCAGCTGCCGAAGAATTGGGTTCTGGCCATACAGTACCTATTATTAGTATATTTTGAGCGAGACTCATGGAGCGATGACCAGATCGAACGGCAATCTAAAATCGCAGCCACTTTTATATTCGCTGCAACCATAAGCTGTTTTTCCTTTTAGTATTGTTCCTTTTTTACATTTCGGACAAACACTCGGCTTTGTTTCATTTATAGACTTCTTTGCTTTAGGTACTTTTGCTTCAGCTTGTTCGAATTCAATATTAAAAGTAGCAGTCAATTTTAAAATTCCATCTTTCTTTGCTCCTCCAGTTGTAAATCCTTTTATCACAGAAGTTTTTTTCTTTTCCAAAAGAGATTTTATCTGAGCTTCCGTTAACTTTTTTCCCATCAATTCAAATGGAACTTTCATATCACAACCGCTTTTATAATTGCTACAACCAAAAGCAGCTTTCCCTTTCAACATTGTTCCAGTTTTGCATTTCGGACATTCAATTTTATCATCTTTTTCTGCAACTGCTGCATGTGATGCAATTGTAATTCGCTGTGCCGATTCACTTCTAACTTGAACAACCAAATCGTTCACCATTTGTTTCATTTCGCACAAAAATGCTTCTGCTTGATATTCTCCTTTTTCTATTTGTCGCAATTTGAATTCCCATTTCCCTGTCATCTCAGCCGACTTTAAAATTTCATTGTTGATGACACGAATCAATTCCATTCCAGTAATTGTTGGGACTAAATTTTTTCGTTCACGCTTAATATAATTTCTGCGGAACAAAGTTTCAATAATTGCAGCACGGGTTGAGGGACGTCCAATTCCATTATCTTTCATCAAATCACGCAACTCTTCATCTTCCACTTGTTTTCCTGCAGTTTCCATTGCTCTTAACAATGTTGCTTCCGTAAATGCTTTTGGTGCCGAGGTTTTTCCTTCTGATAAAAACACTTCATGCTTGCCAGATTCTCCTTGAACAAACTCTGGAAGAATTTGTGTTTTTTCTTCCTCCTCTTCTCCTACTGATTCTTTTCCATAAACTGCTCTCCACCCATCAAACAAAATTTGTTTTCCAGTTGCTTTAAATTCTACTTCTTTTGCTTTTCCTAGAACTGTTGTATTAGAAACTTCACAATCGGGATAAAATGCAGCTAGAAATCTTTTTGCAATCGCATCGTATACCAATGCTTCGTTACCCATCAAACCTTGCGCTTTCACATCAGTTGGAATAATAGCATGGTGATCGGTTACTTTCTTATCGTCAAATACTTTTGTGGATTTACGAATTTCATTTTCCAAAAGAGGTTTTACTAAAGCTTGATAATTTACCATGCTTTTTAAAACACCAGGAATTTTCGGATATACATCATTTGGCAAATACGTTGTATCCACACGCGGATAAGTAACTAATTTTTTCTCGTATAAATTTTGAATAATTTTTAATGTATCATCCGCAGAATATCCGAATTTTTTATTGCACTCTACTTGCAAAGAAGTTAAATCAAACAAACGAGGGGAACTTTCTTTTCCCTTTTTAATTTCTACAGAAGTAATTTCAAACGGACTTTCTTTTATTGATTCTAAAAGACTTTCACCTTTTTGTTTTTCATCTCTTTGAAAACGATCGAGCTGTGCATTAAAAATCACATCACGATATTTTGTTTTTAGTTCGTAAAACACGGCCGACTTAAAAGCATTTATTTCTAATTGTCGGTTTACAATCATTGCTAAGGTTGGAGTTTGCACACGACCAATTGAAAGTACTTGTTTTCCATTTCCATATTTCACTGTAAACAAACGAGTAGCATTCATTCCTAAAAGCCAATCGGCAGCAGCACGGGAATATCCTGCGAAATATAAATTTTCGTAATCCTTAGCATCTTTCAATTTTGTAAACCCTTCACGAATCGCTTCTTCCGTTAAAGAAGAAATCCATAAACGTTTTAATGGCTTTTTACAATTTGCTTTTGAAAATATCCAACGCTGAATCAATTCTCCTTCTTGTCCAGCATCACCACAATTTATCACTTCAGAAGCATTTTCAAAAAGCGTGGAAATCGTATTGAATTGTTTTTCTACTCCTTTATCGTTCTTAACTTTTATTCCAAATTTTTGGGGAAGAATGGGAAGCATATTCAAATTCCACTCACGGTATGCCGAATCGTACTCATGTGGCTCTTTAAGTTCGCATAAATGTCCGAAACTCCAAGTTACCTGATAGCCATTCCCTTCATAATAGCCATCTTTTCGCTGTTTAGCGCCCAATATCTCGGCTATTTCTTTTGCAACACTTGGTTTCTCGGCAATACAAACTTTCATCCCTCAAAAATAACAAGAGCTTTGATTTTAAAGGGAAAATGATGTGACGTTTTATTAACAAAACTTTTGGTTTAAGATTTGTTATGTTATTTTTACATTCATTTTAAAAACCTCACCCCAGCCCTCTCCTTGAAAAAGGAGAGGGAGAAAAAAAAAGATTATGAAAAAAATACTTTTAGCATTTACATTATTACTAATTGCAACAACAGGTTTTGCAAAAAAAGATAAGAAACCAAAACTAGAACCTGGCTTGTATGCGGAAATGACAACAACCAAAGGAGTCATTTTAATTCAATTGGAATTTGAGAAAACTCCTATGACAGTTGGAAATTTTGTTGGCTTGGCAGAAGGCAAAATAAAAAATACTGCAAAAAAAGAAGGAGTTCCTTATTACGACAGTTTAAAATTTCACAGAGTTATTCCAAACTTTATGATTCAAGGCGGGGATCCACAAGGAAATGGCAGTGGCGGACCAGGTTATAAATTTAAAGATGAAATTCATCCCGACTTAAAACATACCGTTCCAGGAATACTGTCCATGGCAAATGCTGGACCAGGAACAAACGGCTCACAATTTTTTATAACACACGTTCAAACAGCTTGGTTAGATGGGAAATACACTGTATTCGGACATGTTGTTTCTGGACAAGAAGTTGTCAATGCAATTGTGCAAGGTGATATGATTATTAAAGTAAAAATTATCCGCAAAGGAAAACCAGCTAAGAAATTTAAAGCAGATAAAGTGTTTGCTGAACTAAATAAGTAGCAGGTAGCAGGTATTAAGTAGCAGGACAAAAATCTTGATACTTGATACTTGATACCAAATAAACGAAAATTATGAAAAAGAAAATATTTTTTATTTTAACGATTGCCTTGATAGCAATTGGGTTTGTCCCCAAAGCTGGAGTTGTTGGAACTATTTTTCCAGAAATGATTTGCGAAGATTACAATGCCAAAGAAGTTAAGCTTCCACTAGACACAAAAGGAAAATACACTTTACTATGTGTGGCATTCAGCACAGCTGCGGAGCCTGATTTAAAGACTTGGATTAACCCAATCTACAATAAATTTATTGGAAAAGTAGATGCTTCAAAAGCAGATGTATTTGATGTAAGTGTTGAATACGATGTGAATTTATATTTCATTCCAATGTTTACAGGCTTTAACAAACTTGCTAGTCAAAATTCAAAAGATAAAATCAAATCGAAAACAGATAAAGAATTATGGCCCTACTTATTATTTTATGATGGAGGAAAAACTTATAAAGATGAATTGGTTTTCAAAAAACGTGATATCCCTTATTTCTTTGTTTTAGATCAAACTGGAACAATAAAGTATACTACTTCTGGAAAGTATGATGATTCAAAATTGGAGAAGATTCTTGATATCATTGAGGAGAACTAGATTTTCTAACAGGCTGTGTTTGTTTTTTATAGAAAACAAGTTTTTGAACATAGAGATTCTATTATACCTTAAGACAAAGCTCTCTCATTTAAGCTTGCTTCAATACTATGTAAAAGTAAAGCGCGACATTTTTTTAATTTTTAGAACTATGTGTCGCAGTTTACCCCGAGCGCAGTCGCGGGGTGTTTAAATTTTTTTCAGCAATACATACCAAACCTTTATTTCTAAAGCCAATCTTCGACAAAACTATATTTTTTATCGACAAATAGTATTTTAATGGTACTTTTCTTATATTTACTCTTCGGATTAATGAAATAAAAATACTGATGAAAAAACTGCTACTATTTTCTTCTATTATAATCGCTTCAATTTATGCAAAAGCAGATGTAAGAGTTATAAATGAATATTCTAAGTCGTTCGACAAAGCATATTCTCTTCATCCAGAAATTCCTCGTGGAATGTTAGAAGCTGTTGCTTTTTGCAATACACGCTTTACACATCTTACTCATTCTTCCTCTGAAGCTGGAAGTTGTGTTGGTGTTCCAAACGCTTATGGTGTAATGGGTTTAACATTGGATGGTAAAAATTATTTTTTCAATAATCTTCAATTAGTTTCTGACCTTTCTATGATTAGTGTAGATGACATTATCTCAAATGCTGAAAAAAATATTTCAGCTTATGCTGGTGCGTATGCAAGAGTTAAAAAATTACTTGGAATAAAAAGTAATAAAGTGGAAGATCAACTTTCTATTCTTACATATTTGAGTGAACTTCCTAGAGAAACTGCTGGACAAATTTATGCACTTGTAACTCAAGAGTACGGATATGTTCAATTTTTAATGAATTCTAATTATCAACAAGCATATGGGTTTCCAAATCATAATTTAGATCCTGTAAAAATATTTGGTGCAGATAATTATCAAATTCTTAGTTCTACTTCAGTAAACGTTTCAGGAAAAAATATTACAAATAAAAGTGGTGAAGAATTTCAGGCAAAATCAATGATGTCCGCTGATTATCCTCCAGCATTGTGGAATGCGGCAGCATCTTGTAACTATAGTGGTCGTGGTGGAGTTTTAGTTTCTGCTGTTACTGTTCATGATGTGGAAGGAAGTTATGCAGGTTGTATCTCATGGTTTCAGAATTGTACTGCAGGTGTTTCTGCACACTATGTATTGCGTTCAAGTGACGGACAGGTAACTCAAATGGTTTTAGAATCAAATAAAGCATGGCATGTTGGAAGTGAAAATCCATATACCATCGGATTAGAACATGAAGGTTATGCTAGTACAGGCGCATGGTATACAACTGCTATGTACAATAGTTCTGCTGCATTGGTAAGAGATATTTGTACAAGCGGATACGGAATAAACCCTTTACGTACTTATTATGGACCTGGCTGTACTGGTGGATACACTTCTTGTTTAGAAGGCGGTTGTATTGATATAAAAGGACATCAAATGTTTCCGATGCAATCGCATAGCGATCCTGGACCATATTGGAACTGGTATTACTATTACGAACAAATAAATAATACAACACCAACTTCTTCTTTTACAACAACAAGTGGAAATTTTTATGATAGTGGAGGACCAACAGGAAATTATGGTAATGATGAACGTAAGTTATATTTAATTGCTCCTTCAGGTGCTGCAACAGTTACAATTACAATAAACAGTTTTGATTTAGAAGCCAATTGGGATTACATGTATGTATATGATGGCAACTCTTTATCATCTCCATTAATTGGAACATATACGGGAACAACTATACCTGCAACACTTTCTTCAACTGGTGGAGAAATGTTGATTCAATTTCGTTCTGATTGTTCTACTGTAAATCCAGGCTGGAACATTTCGTGGACTAGTTCAGGTGCAACCGTTGTAACACCAACAGCATTAAATGTATTAACAGCAACTTGTCCAAACATTGATGCAGCTTTAAGTTGGACAAGTTCTGGAACAGGATGGTTCCTTGATATTTCAGATGATCCAACATTTACTACTTTTTATAACAAAGATGTTTCAGGATTAACTTCTGTAAATTGTCCAGGTGGATTTTGTGATTACCCAACTTGTACTTCTTATCTTCAATTCAGACCAAGTACAACGTATTATTGGAGAATTTGGAATGGAACAACACAAACTTACGGTTCGAGTTTCACAACTCCATCTTGTATGTCGACCGATGCAAATTGTGCTGGAACATTTGAAGACACTGGCGGTTCAGGTTCTGCTTATACAGGCAACGAAGATTACATTTACACAATTGAACCTACCGGTGCAATAAATGTATCAATGAATTTTACAGGTTTTGATTTAGAGAATGGGTTTGATTCTCTTTACATTTATGATGGAAATTCAACTGCTGCAACTTTAATTGGTGGATACACAGGGACAAGTTCTCCTGGTTCATTTATATCATCAGGAAATGCTGTGACTTTACACTTTATTTCAGATCCATTTGTAAACAATGCAGGATTTGCTTCTACTTGGAGTTGCACTATACTATCTACTGATATTGATGAACAAATTTCAAATTATGGTTTAAGTGTTTATCCTAATCCATTTACAAATACAACAACATTAGCTTACAATTTAAATACTAATTCAAATGTAGAGATTTCATTGTGCGATGTTCTTGGAAAAGAAATTTCTTTATTCAAATCAAATCAATCAACTGGTAAGCATGAATTAGCAATTAACTCAAATGATTTGAATTTGGCAGAAGGAATGTATTTTGTAAAATTGAAAATGAATGATGAGCAAAAAACAATTAAATTAATACTTAGATAATAATTAGAACCGTCATTGCGAGGAACATTCTGCGTTGAAGCAGACACTATATCTCTCATAATGATGAGAATAGTTCCAATTTAACAAAGCTGGATATACTTCCAAGCTCATTCGCTGAATTCAAGAAGCTAAAAAGTTTAACTAGGACACGTTGCGGAATAAAAGATGTTCCAAAGACTGTTGCAAAAATCAGCACGTTGGAAATGTTGATTTTAGATGACAATAAGCTAACAGATTTGAATAAGCGAGTTTTTAAATTGAAAAATTTGAGATATTTATCGTTACGTAATAATCAGCTCAGCTCTATTTCGAAAAATATAAGTGTGATGCAGAATTTGGAAATTTTAGATTTAAGAGGAAATACTTTTAAGGAATTTGATTTAGCTGTATTGAAAGCTTTGCTGCCGAAGTGTAGAATTCTTAACTAAATTTACCAGATAATCTGTACATCAGAAATTTGCACATCTGCACATCACTTCCTTTTCTTCTTTACAGGCTTCTCCTCTACCTCCTCATATTTCAATACGCCACCCCACAAAATCATTTGATTCATCACCCAGCCTCTTCGCTTTTGAGTGTATGCACTTGGCTTACCCGCATTAAATTTTCTTGGATTAGGAAGAACTGCAGCAATGGTTGCACATTCTGATTTGCTCATATACTTTGAATCTTTTTTGAAAAATGTTTTAGAAGCAGCCTGCGCTCCGTAAATACCATCTCCCATTTCAATCACGTTCAGATACACTTCCATGATTCGTTCTTTACTCCAGAATGTTTCAATTAAAAATGTAAAGTATACTTCTAATCCTTTTCGGAGATAGCTTCTGCCTTGCCATAAAAAAACATTTTTTGCAGTTTGTTGACTTATTGTACTCGCTCCTCTGGTCTTTGTATGCGTTTCATTATAATCCATTGCCTTTTCAATTGCTTCGAAATCAAAACCATTGTGTTTGATAAAATTTTGATCTTCGGAACAAACTACAGCTAATTGCAGACTTGGAGCTATTTCATCTAATGAAACCCAATCTTTATTCAGTTTCATTTCTTTACCATCCATTTTATGTTCAACACAACGAATCAACATTAAAGGAGTAACAGGAATTGGAATCCAACGGAATAAAATAACGGAGAGCATACTCACAATAAAAAACCACATTGCAGCTTTCCACGTATATCGCCAAAGTTTTTTAAGGAATTCTTTCACGGTTAAAAATCGAAATCAAATTTAGGACAATCGGCTGCTCCGCCAGGTGTTTCGTAACCTTCACTGCTCATAACAGGACTAATTCCCATCATAAATTCAGTTGAATTTGCTTTAGCAGAACTAAATTTTGAAATAGTATAATCATAAGCAAAGCCCACTACAACATTTTTCAAAACTCTAATTTGTATCATTGCAGATACGGCATCATGCATACGATAGGTTAATCCAACTCCTATTCTTTGTCGGTAATATGCCATGAAATTAAATTGTGATGATGGAATACCAATAAAATTAGATTGAATGTTTATTCCTGGTACAAAAACAAAATCATAACCAGAAGATTTAAATTTTTTGTTAGCAGTAAATACTGCGGTAGGCAGTAAACGTCCACTAGTTCCAATTTGCTTACTACCCTGTTTTAAAGTGTTTTTATATAAATTTCTTACTGATATACCAACCGATATTTTATTAGAGTACAAATACAAGCCAGGAATAAAATCTGGCAAAAGCACTTTAGGTTTAGCTTCAGACAGAGCTGGATCATTCGCATTAAATACAGTATTTGAAACAGCGACACTTTTTACTCCACCAGCAAGTCCAAAACTCAAAAAATATTTTGAAGATAATTTTAAATGAATTGCGTATGAACCATATGCTGCTCTATTAGTAAACATTCCAAATTTATCTTGCTCAACATAAGCTCCTAGTCCATGCCAATAATATTTATACCCCTTTTTGCCAAAAACTTTTGTGACGCTAGCAAAATTAGTTTCAGGTGCTAAAGCAAAACCTCGCCACTGAGTTCTTCTTCCAACCATAACATATAATCCTTTTCCGCTTCCAGCTGTGGCAGGATTCATGACATACTCATTCATCATAAATTGTGAATACTGAGATGATTGCTGTGCAGAAACAGCAAATGATAAAAATAAAAAAAATATCAATATTTTATTTTTCATCATTTTAAAATTGTGACACTTCCTTTAATAATAGTTCCATCATCTTTTTTATCATGATAAACAATATAATAGTAACTAGCATCAGGAACAGGTATGCCAAATAAATCTTTTCCATCCCAACCTTGATAGAGCCCACTTTGTTGAAACACCATTTGTCCTAGCCTGTTAAATACCATTACTTTTGATTCAGGAAAATATTGATAATTCTGTATCGACCAAGAATCATTTATTCCATCATTATTAGGAGTAAAAACAATTTCAGGAGCCATCTCACAAATACGCAACAGAATTTGAATATTAACAGTAGTATCGTTTCCTAAACCATCTGTTATTAGAACAGAATAATTTCCTTCATTCAAATTATTAATTGAATTTGTCGTATCGCTAGTATTCCACAAATAAGAATAAGGAGGATTGGCTGATATTACATTTACTTCAGCATCACCTAAATCCTGATGATTGCAAGTTACATCCCGCTTTATTACAGTATACGTAATTTGAGCCAATGCAGCATTCACAAATAAAGCGAAAAATAAATATGTAATTAGTCTTTTCATTAATTACACAATTTAGTTACAAGTTCATCTGCCATAATACTTCCCTTCTCAGCAGCAGTTTTTAATAATTCACAAGCAGGAGTTTTTTCTCCATGTTGATACATAGTTGTAGCCAATCCAATATATGCTTCACGATATGTTGGATCCAATTCAATTACTTTTTTATAATCCGCAACAGCACCAGCATAATCTCCAGAAATATCTTTCCAAAAAGCACGACTATAATACGCATTAGCATAGTTATTATCAAAAGAAATGGATTTGTCTAAATCTATAATTGCAGCTTTATAATCATCCAAATGAGCTTTGGCTAATGCACGATTATAATAAGGTTTTGGTTTTAAAGGATTAATTTCAATTGCTTTACTAAAATCTTTTATTGCTCCGATATAATCTTGCAATTGAGCTTTTACAATTCCTCTACCGTTTACAGCATCAAAATAATTTGGATTTAGTTTAATAGCTTTATCCAACAACTTAATAGCTGTTTTGTTTTCACCCATTTTATAATTAATAAACCCTTGTAAACAGTAAGCACTATCGTAATTAGGGTTTTGATTGATTGCATTATCCAAATCGTGCAAAGCAGCGGTAAAATCTTTTTGAGAATCGTTTAATAAGGCACTTTTATAAAATTCAATTGCTGAATTTTGCGAAAAACAAAAAGCAGAAATAAAAATAAATAAAAATACTATTACTAACTTTTTCATTAACAATTCTTTATTTCAACAAATCACCCAGAGCACTATCAAAAATCGCTTTTGCTTCAGCAACTGTTCCGAAAGATTGCTCATCAATAATCATTTCTTTTCCTTTCACATCTCCAAGATATTCGAACTCAGCGCGAGAAGCCATCATCAAATCAATAAACTTATCTTCATCTGATTTTTTTACAGAAACAATTACACGACTTTGAGCTTCGCCAAACAAGAAAGCATCTTTACGAATCTCCTCATCTGAACTGATATCAAATCCTAATCCGTTTGTCATTGCACTTTCTAAAAGGGTAATAAACAATCCACCATCAGCACAATCGTGAGCCGATTGAATTACTTTATTGGTGATTAATGTTTTAACAGCTTTTTGAACTTCGTATTCTTCATCCAAATTAAAGAAAGGCGCAGGAGTATTTTTTACTTTGTGATATGAGTACAAATATTCTGAAGAAGAAATACAATTTTTAGAACAACCAATTAAATAAATTGAATCACCATCATTCTTAAAATTCAAAGTCATGCGATTCGATTTATCTTTCATCACACCCAACATTCCAATTGTAGGAGTTGGGAAAACAGGACCTTCGTAAGATGATTGATTATAAAAACTAACATTACCACCAGTCACAGGCGTTTCAAATTTAATACAAGCACTTCCCATTCCTTTAATAACATTCACAAATTGCCAATAAACTTCTGGGTTGTAAGGATTTCCAAAATTCAAACAATTTGTAATTGCAGAAGGCTCTGCACCGCTACAAACAATATTGCGAGCTGCTTCAGAAACGGCAATTGCACAACCTACTTCTGGATCTGCATTTACGTAACGAGCATTACAATCTACTTTTAAAGCAATCGCTTTGTTTGTACCTTTAATATTCACAATGGCTGCATCCGATGGAGCATTTGTACTCATGTTTGCTGTACCAACCATTGAATCGTATTGATTATACACCCATTGTTTGGATGCAATGTTTGGATGAGAAATCAAAAATTTACAAACTGCCTTTAGATCTTTTGGAATTTCTACTGAATCGATATTGAATTTTTTTGACTCTTTAAAATAAGCTGGCTCTTTATAATCGCGGTGATATACTGGTGCACCACCACCCAAAACTAAATCGTGTGCTGGAACATCTGCTACTAAATCATCTCCCACATAAAATTTAATTCTTTTAGTATCGGTTACTGTTCCAATCATGGCACAATTCAAATCCCATTTATCAAAAACTTTTTGAACTTCTTTTTCTCTTCCTTTTTTTACAACAATCAACATTCGCTCTTGTGATTCAGAAAGTAAAATTTCGAAAGGCTGCATGTTTGCTTGTCGAGTAGGAACTCTATCTAACCAAATATCCATTCCGTGTTCACCTTTTGCACTCATTTCAGAAGTAGAACAAGTAATTCCAGCAGCACCCATATCTTGCATTCCGATAACAGCTCCCGTTTTAATAACTTCTAATGTTGCTTCCAACAATAATTTTTCTTGAAATGGATCACCTACTTGAACAGCTGGTAAATCTTTTGCTGAATCTTCAGTAATATCTGCCGAAGCAAATGTTGCTCCATGGATTCCATCTTTCCCTGTAGCTGAACCTACAATAAACACAGGATTTCCAACACCATAAGATGTTGCAGAAACGGTTTCTCCAGCCTTTACAATTCCAGCACTAAATGCATTTACTAATGGATTCACATTGTAACAATCATCAAAAAACACTTCACCACCCACGCATGGAATCCCGAAAGCATTACCGTAATCACCAATCCCTTTTACAACTCCTTTTACCAACCACTTAGTTTTCTCCAATTTAATATCGCCAAAACGCAAAGAGTTCATTTGAGCAATAGGACGAGCACCCATTGTAAAAATATCACGATTAATTCCGCCAACTCCTGTCGCAGCTCCTTGATATGGCTCCAAAGCACTCGGGTGATTGTGAGATTCAATTTTAAAAGCACAACCCAAACCATCACCAATATCAACCAATCCTGCATTTTCTTCTCCAGCTTCTGCTAATATATATGGACCTTTTTTAGGAAGTTTTTTTAACCAAACAATGGAATTCTTATAAGAACAATGCTCACTCCACATCACCGA
>CAMCUO010000055.1 GCA_945879015.1 Chitinophaga pinensis
TTTTTATTATGGAATGGTATTAAAGAATAATGGAAAGATTGATGAAGCAAAGGAACAATTTAAAATTTACGTCAATTCTATTCCCGGTGATAAAAAAGCAGAGCTTTCTGTAAAGTCGTGTGAGGATATCAAATTATGGATTTCTAGAACGCAGCAATTTCAAGTTAATTTAGTTGAAAATTTAAATTCTGTCCATGCTGATTTTTCACCTGTTTTATATAAAAATCAGTTAGTGTTTGTCTCCGAACGCACCAAGGACATCATTAATTTTACCACGAATGCCTGGAATAAGGAGCCGTATTTAAATGTTTACGCTTCATCGATAACAAATTCAGCCGATGGGAAAGTCCTACTTTCAAAAAAAGTAAAATCATTTTCATCCAAAATCAACACCAATTATCACGATGGTCCGGTTTGCTTTAATGCTGAGCAAAATACAATGTATATAACCCGTGTGAATTATGTGTTGAATAAAAAAGACAAAAGTTTTATAAACCTTCCTCAATTGTACATTTCAAAATTAAATGGGAAGTCTTGGGGGAAAGCGATTCCTTTTCAACATAATGTAGCAGGTTATTCTGCTGCACATCCGAGTATTTCAAATGACGGGCAATGGTTGTTTTTTGTTTCTGATATGCCAGGTGGATTTGGTGCTACTGACATTTATGTTTGTATGAAAGAAGGAGAAGGCTGGGGAAAACCTCAAAACTTGGGTGATCAGATAAATACTTCTGGTTCGGAAGTATTTCCATATATCAGAAAAGACGGTATGTTGTACTTTTCTTCAGATGGACATTCCGGTTTTGGAGGTCTTGATGTTTTTTCTGCAGCGAAAGTAGAGGGTAAATACTCGGATGTAAAAAACTTAGGTATTCCTTTAAATTCCGCTACCGATGATTTCGGGATCGTATTTGCAGAAGGTGATATTCGAGGTTATTTTTCAAGTGACAGATCCGGAGGGAAAGGCTCCGATGATATTTATAGCTTTGACGCTTTAAATAAATTTTTAACGGTTTCCGGTAAAATATTATTCAGTAAAAATATTAATGATGCTGCAAAAGATGCGAAGGTAATGTTGCTTTCTGAAGATGGTCAAGTCCTTAACATCACAACAACCGATAATACCGGCTTCTTTAAATTTGATAAACTTGATCCTGATAAACGATACATGGTGAAGTTGGATGAAACGGATCCGCGTTTTAAGGATAAAACAAAATATTATCTGTCCGATGAAAAAGATAAGATCATTCGTGTGACTGTAATAAATGACAAAGGAGGAAAATTTATTTTTCAGAATTTGCCAGCTGATCCCAATTCTCTTCCCGATCTGGGTGCTGGAGATGATGTAAGTATTGCCGGGAATTTATTGTATGGCGAAAACCCTTCAAAACCTTTGGCTAATTCGAAAGTTAATTTGTTGAACGACAAAGGTGAAGTTGTTCAAACAGCAACCACGAATGCGTTTGGTGCTTTTGTTTTTACTGACCTGCCTGCTGATCAGAACTTCCTTGTGAAGGTAGATGAAAGTGATACGCAATTGGCTCCGAATACAAAGATCATTATTACAAATAAATCTGGTAAGGAGATGCAAACAACAAAATCGGGTACTTCCGGAGATTTCAAGTTCTCTTTTTTGGCTGCTGATAAAGCATCTTTGAAATTGATGACGGTTGAAGATAGAGAGTTGCGTTTCGACTTAAAAGGTAATTTGGTTACTGAAAATAAAACACCATTGGCAAATTCGACAGTGAATTTGGTGAATGAAAAAGGAGAGGTTTTGCAAACGACGAAAACCGATGCAAATGGTAGTTTCCAATTTACAAATTTACCTGCCGATCAGAATATTCTATTCGCTTTGGATGATGGAGATACCAAATTGAAATCGTTAAAAAAGATCTTATTAACGAACACTAAAGGTGCAGTTATAAAAGAGTTTGTCCGCGTTAACGGTAAATTCCGTTTTACGATTTTACCGGCAGACTATACAAAAATGGGTGTTTTATATGTTGACGATCCTTGGTTAAAAGTATTGCAATTAAAAGATCAGGCTAAAAAGGACAGCTTGACTATTGTTGAAAATGTATATTATAATTACGGTGAATCGAAAATCTTGCCGGAAGCGTCTAAAACGCTTGATAAAGTAATCAATATCATGAGAAATGATCCTTTGCTGATCATTGAGATGTCTTCTCATACGGATTCGCGTTCTACTCAGGAATTTAATTTAAAATTATCTGAACAAAGAGTAAAAGCTGCTGTTGATTATATTTTGAAAGGTGGTATTGCTAAAGACCGTATCTCAGGTAAAGGTTATGGCGAAAGTCAGATCTTGAATAAGTGTTTAGATGGAGTAGAGTGTTCAGAAGATGAACATGCTAAAAACAGAAGAACAGAATTTAAGATCTTAAGTAAGAAAAAATAATCAATTTAATTTATTTAACTTTGAAAGTCCCTCTTTTATGGGACTTTTTTAGCGAAAAGAAATTCGGCACAATAAATGCAAATGCCATTAAAAAACATAAAATCATTATGAAAAAAATACTTACTTCTTTCGTCCTTTTTGCCCTGATTAATATCAATACCAACATTCTTGCGCAAACAACACATCCGGTTGAACTAGGATTTAATATAGGTGCTTCTTGGTTACAAAGTGATGTAAAGATGAAAAAGCTTGGCGGAGCTGGTGGTTTTACTCTAGGACAAATGTATGCGCAGAAAGATAAAAACGCTTTGGATTGGGGTTGGAGATTTCGTTATTTAAATGCACTTGCTTATGGGCAGGATAATAAAAAATCAACTGGCATTGCTTATAATCCTATTCTAAACGGTGCTACTGATACAAGTTTGAACTATTATTCAACTGGTGGATCTGTTTATCAAAATTATAAGACAACTATTAATGAATTATCACTTGAACTTGTTTTAGGTGCAAACCGAATGCGAAATAAAACAAAAGTGTATCCTTATGTTTTTGGTGGTTTAGGAATAACAAAAGCGGTAACAAAAACCAATCAATTAGATGGAAGCAACTTGCGTTATGATTACATGAGTATTGATTCCAATGGTTCTCAAATTACTTCTTCTTTAAACAATATGTATGATGGTAGTTACGAAACTTCTGCCGAAGGAAGCGAACTTCCTCGTTGGAAATTTATGCCATCTGTAGGTGTTGGATTAGGTTATCAGTTTTCTCCAGGTTTTTCAATGGGATTAGAGCATAAAATGACTTGGGCATTGCACGATGGTTTGGATGGACAGCAATGGAATAACGATAACACTGTAAGCGCGACAAAAGATAAATATCATTATTCTTCTGTTTGGTTAAAATTTAGTTTCGGTAGAAAAGCTCACCCGGTTACAACTACTAATACAACCACTACTAACATTGTTACTCCTACAGCTGACAAGCCAACTGTTGTTATCACAAATCCAAGTGTAAATTCTTACACTTCTACTTCTCAAAGTTTCACAGTAAAGGCTACAATTAAAAATGTAAATTCAAAAAGCGATATTACATTAATATATAATGGAGTAAACAATGCTAATTTTACATACGATGTAAATACAAAACAATTTGCATTCCCATTAATGTTATTGCAAGGAAGCAATACGTTTGAAATAACTGCAACCAATGTAAGTGGAAATACAACTGATAATGCAACAGTTATTTACCAAACTCAAATTGTTGTTCCGCCTTCTCCTGGTCCTATAGTACAAATTACAAGTCCGACAGCTAATCCGTTTTCTACAACTATGAACAATGCCATGGTTGTTGCAAGTGTATTCAATGTTACTTCTCAAAGTCAAATTGGAGTTACAATAAATGGTATTGCAACAGGAAGTTTTATTTTTAATCCTTCAACACATGTAATGACTGTTAGCAGTAATTTAAACCCAGGTGCAAATACATTTGTTATTTCTGCAACTAATGCTGTAGGAAGCGATTCAAAATCTGTTACAATAATTTATTCAATAGCGAATGTAACACCGCCACCTTTTATTACAATTGTAAATCCAGCTGTGAATCCATTTAATTCTAATGTATCGTTATTGCCAATCAATGCGATTGTACAAAATGTAACTTCGGTTGGACAAATTTCTGTAACAACAACTGCTGGCATGGTGCCAACAAGTATGTTAAGTTTTAATCCATCAACCGGACAATTAAATTTTAACGCAAGTTTAATTGCAGGAGCAAATGCAGTTACAATTTCTGCAACCAATGTTGCTGGAGCGGATTCGAAATCAATTACTATTGTTTATACTCAACCAGTAGCTGTAAATCCTCCTCCTTTTATTACAATTGTAAATCCTGGTGTGAATCCGTTTACTTCAAGTGTAGCTAGTTTACCTATTAATGCTATAGTGCAAAACGTAACTTCTATCGGACAAATTTCAGTAAGTACAACTACAGGTATTATTCCAACAAGTTTGTTGAGTTTTAATCCATCAACCGGACAATTAAATTTTAACGCAAGTTTAATTGCAGGAGCAAATGCAGTTACAATTTCTGCAACCAATGTTGCGGGTGCTGATTCAAAATCAATTACAATTATTTATAACCAAGTTGTAGCAACAAGTCTTGCTCCGGTTGTAACAATTACTTCACCTACAGTGAATCCTTTTAACACATCGAGCAATGTAGCAACAGTAAATGCGATTGTTTTAAACGTAACGGCTCCTTCACAAATTTCTGTTTTACTAAATGGAGTTTCTACAAGTGCATTTTCTTACAACATGACAACAAAACAATTTACACTAACAGCAAATTTAATTGCAGGAGCAAATATTGTAAGTGTAACAGCAAGCAATACTTCTGGTAGTGATTCAAAATCGCAAACTATTATTTATTCTCAACCAGTTGCAGTTGCAGCTCCGATAGTAACCATTTCGTCACCGAACGTAAATCCTTATAATACTTCAGTATCCACATTGAACTTAACAGGAAGTGTGTTGAATGTTACAGCTACTTCACAAATTGCTGTTATAATGAATGGATTAGCTGTTCCGTTTACTTATAGCACGTCAACCAAAGTGTTAACTTTTACTGGCATATTAAATCCTGGCGCAAGTGTTGTAACAATAACTGCAACCACTCCAGCGGGCAGTGATTCAAAATCACTTACAATTATTTATACGGAACCTGTAGCAACAACTCCAGCACCTATTGTTTCAATTACATATCCAACAGTTAATCCTTTGAATATTACAATAGCAACATCAACTGTTTATGCAAGTGTATTAAACGTAACATCGTCTTCAGAAATTACTGCAACTATAAATGGCGGAACTGTTCCTTTTACTTATAATGCAGCAACAAAACAATTAACATTAACTGCAAGTTTAATTTCTGGAGCAAATGTGGTAACAATTAAAGCAACTACTTCTTCTGGAAGTGATACTAAGTCTACAACTATTGTTTACACAGCTCCGGTTGTATTACCAGCACCAGTTATTACTTTCACAAAGCCGATGGCTCCAGGTGGTGGATCAACTGTTGCATTATATAATGTGGAAGCAACTGTGCTTAATATTTCTTCATCAAGTTCAGTTACTGTAAAAGTGAATGGCGTAAATATTACTGCATTTACTTATAACGCTGGAACAAAGGAAGTAAAATTTAATGCTATTTTAGTTCTAGGTACAAATACTGTTTCTATTACTGCTACCAATACTTCTGGAACAGATACAAAATCTGTAATCATTACTTACAAAAAGAATTTAGATTCATTGAGCCCTGATTCAACTAACACTCCTGGAACTGGTCGTCCGAAAGGAACACCAATTAGTGTAGGTACTGGAACAGGAACTCCTGCAGCTGGTTCTCCAACAATTGTATTTGGATTACCAAATCCGTATACGTCAAATACTCCTACTGTAGATGTTACAGCTGTAGTAAATGGAATTGCAATTCAAACAGATGCAGTTGTAAAAGTAAATGGAGTTGCTATTCCGTTTTTATATACTGTGAAAACGAAGACGATTAGTTTTACTGCAAATGTGAATGTGGGTGTAAATACTATTGTGATTACTGCTACAAATCCATCAGGTGTTAGAACGGAGACTTTGATTATTAATAGGTAGGTGAGAAGGATTTTGTTTTTAGGCGTTATTTTGAGGCACGAAGTAATCTTTCGTGATGGGAACATCCTCCCGAAGGACTCCCTATGTGGTAAGGAGCGTTCTCGGTTGTTCTTCTAAGTATGGTTTGACACCCACTATCACCTTTTAGTGTTTCGATTTAACTCTTTTTCTTTTTGCTTGAACAAAAAGAAACAAAAATTCAAGGCCAGGCGATTGCTTCCCGCCTCTCACCATTTTTCTAAAAATCTAAAGCAAAAGAACTAAAGCTTTTGCTAAGATTTTTTAGAAAAATGGCGTTCACCCCTAAGCGGCATCGCGCCTGGCCATGGCTTACGCGCTTCTCCGTAAATCATATTCGTCTTTGATTTTATGGTTAGCAAGATAACCTCTTGGGTTGGCGGTTTTGAGATTGTGCAGTAATAGCGGTAATGAACGCTAGCAGAATCTCCCTTTAGGTGGTTCTACATCGGACGCGTTCAATTATCCGTGGTTGTTTTTTCCTGGTAGGGAAAAAACAAATTACCTTGGCAATCTCGAAAAGGTTTTTGTTACTTTTTGCCTTCAAAAAGTAAAGAGGAAACTGGAAACACTAAAATGTAATAGTGGGTGTCAAATCATCAGTAGTAAGACCAGCCAAAAGTTACGAAGCTAAAACTAAATGGCTTCAATCGCTCTTGGGTTGTGGCTATTGTCCTTATCTCAAAAGATTGCCCAATCATACGTTTTATCTGCATAATTTAAAGTTAAGGATTATATTTGAAAAAAAATTAATACCATGATTAAACCTTATTTTTTAAAGATTATTTGTTGCTTATTCATTAGCCAATCCCTTGCACAACCCATTCAGGAACTAAACTCAGGAGGTAAAATATCTTTGCGTGGACTCTCTGTTGTAGATAATAATATAATTTGGGTGAGTGGGAGTAAGGGTACAGTTGGGAAATCACTCGATGGAGGAAAAACATGGAAATGGATGAAAGTAAAAGGCTATAAAAAATTTGATTTCAGAGATATTGAAGCATTTGATGACAATACAGCTATTATTATGGCTGTGGCTTGGCCTGCCTATATTTTGAAAACTACAGATGGCGGAAAAAAGTGGAAAAAAGTGTATGAGAATAAAACCAAAGGAATGTTTTTAGATGCAATGGATTTTAGTGATGAGAAGAATGGGGTTGTGGTTGGAGATCCACTTATTGCAAATTATTTTTATTTAGTTAGAACTACTGATGGAGGAGATACTTGGTTGGAAGTGATTCGTGGAGGAGGAAAAGCAGATAGTTCAGAAGCATGTTTTGCAAGTAGTGGAACAAATATCCGTTTATTGAAAGATAGATTTGTTTTTGTATCTGGTGGGCTTTCTTCAAATTTGATAATAAATAGAAAAGGGAAAGACGTTTTTGAAGAATTGGTTGAGGCAAAGCAATTAATACAAAAAATAAAACTCCCGCTCATTCAAGGAACATCTTCAACCGGTGCAAATTCCATCGCAGTAAAAGATTCTTTAACATATATAGTAGTAGGTGGTGATTTCACAAATGATGCTGCAATTCCAAATTGTGCAATAACAACCGATGGTGGCCAAACCTGGACACTCCCCGAAAAAGGACCAACAGGCTATAAAAGTTGTGCGGAATATTTATATGGAAATGTATGGGTGTGTTGCGGACTAACTGGAATTGATGTGTCCAACGATAATGGAAAAACCTGGAATCAAATAAGTAAAGTATCCTATCATTCTTGCCGTAAAGCGAAGAAAGGGAATGCCGTTTATTTTTCTGGGAATGGAAGTATGATTGGGAAGTTTGCTACGAGGGAGAGGTAAAATGAATCTTGCAAGAAAGTAATAATCACAAAAGAACAATATAAAAAGTTGATTACTGCTATTTTAGAATCTTTTGAATTAAAAAATGAGAAACCTATTCGGGTCAATCATAAAGGATATACGCAACAAGATTGTTTTTATGAAGCAAAAGGAACGTATAGCATGTTTTATACTTGTAATGTATGGACAAGTAATACATTAAAAGCAGCAGGAATTAAAATAGGCGTGTGGACTCCATTAGAAAGCGGAATTGTTGGGCAGTTGGAGTGAGGCAACGCAGATGAAGCGGATAAACGGATAAAAACGGATTTTTTATTTGGTCAAATAATAAGTGAAGGCCTCTTTTCAGTATTGTGATTAACAATCGTTAATTGCTATGAACAATGTTTACAAGCATTTGGAAATAAATGGATAAGAATTTGACTTTTATCTAAATATAAACTACTTTTATCATACTAAAACCATTGTTCGTGTCTATAAAACGATTTGAATATTGTTTATCTGTTATTTTCTGTCTGTCTGCTTTTACTGTTTTTTCTCAATCAACAAATCAAAGCAATCAGTCGGTAGTTAATATTGTTGGCGATGCTCCCGAAACCAATAATGATCCTCACGATTTTATAAATTCAAATCCCTATACTGAAAATTCAGAGCCTCAAATTCAACAACAGTTAACTTCTCAGAATATTGAACCAACTTTAGAAAATGGTTTTCATATTCGTTTCGAATTAAATCAAGCTTCTCAAGAGTTTAATGTTAAAACTCCAGATGCACCTTATTTAGCTTCTTCTGGTTTTACTTCTGGATCTTCAGCTGGCGGAGGCGCTTCTGTTGGAAAGACTAAGAAACATGCAACTTCTGCTGAAGAACGTGCTTTCAATGCAAAAAAACGTTTTAGAACTTGGTTTCCAAAACGTAAAAAACGTTACCGTCCTCATCTTTGCGGTAGATTCTAATTCTGTATCTTTTATTTTTAATTCTGTTATAAGAGAAAATGCTTTCTTATGAAAAATCTATTTTCTCTTTCCCTTATTCTTTTCTTTTTTGTTTGTTGTAAAACTCAGTATGATTTTGTTCGTAAGGTCGACAAAGAACACAGTTATGCTCCTCCTGGAACAGTTTGGATAAAAGATTCCATTTATATGGATATGTGTGAAATTCGCAATTTGGATTATTTAGAGTATACATTATGGGTAAAAAAATATGATTCTATAAATTATGACCAGGTATTACCCGATACAACTGTTTGGAGACACAAACTAAGTTATAACGAACCTTATGTTCAGTATTATTTTCGTCATCCCGGTTATAGAAAATATCCTGTTGTAGGAGTAAGCTACGAACAAGTTGAAGCTTATTGCAAATGGAGAACTGAAAGGGTGAAAGAATTTGCAAAATTAATCTCTCCAAAATCGAAATGTGCATCTTCTTATAAAAATTACAACTACTATTATCGTTTACCAACAAAAGAAGAGTGGGAATATGCGGCTAATGCTGGAAATGGAACGAATTATGGATTTGAAAAACTTCAGACAAAAGAAAATGTTTCAATATTTAATGTAAAAGAAAGATTTATGTTGGGATATTATGATATTGATGCTGATGTAACTGTTCCTGTGTTTCATAAAAACCCTAATAGTTTTGCTTTATACAACACCATTGGCAATGTAGCTGAAATGACTATGGAAAAAGGTATTTCCAAAGGTGGTGGTTGGATAAATTCTATTGCTGATTGTGAAATAAGCGATTCTATAAAATACGAAAGTCCTTCATCTTGGCTTGGTTTTAGGTGTGTATGTGTAGTGACAAAATAATTTTTAGCTTTACACAACATTTAAATTCATTTGAAAAAATATCTTTCCATAGTTTTTATTCTATCCTCTGTTTTTTCTTACGGACAAACTCAAGGAAAAAAGTATCCTGCCGGAAATGGTGGAGAAATTTTTCTGCCTCAAGGAGATATTTCCTTTGCCGATGAAGTAGTTGATTTCAAACGTGGAGATCCTGATGCCGTTAGCGAAGCATGTGATTCAATGTTGGCAATTGGTATTGCAGATTTTGCTGGTGTTGCATCCAATTTTACTTCTTTAGGTTGTGGAGGAATACTCACTGTTCGCTTTACTGATAATGCTTTAATCAATATTCCTGGTCCCGATTTATATGTTTTTGAAGTTGGAAAATACATTGAAACAACTCAATTGTATGTTTCTCAGGATGGAAAAAAATGGATAAATGTGGGAGCAATTAGCGGCGGTATTTCCTCTGTAGATATTGGCGATTCAGTAAAACAAGGAGAAGTGTTTCATTATGCAAAACTAGAAGATTTAAAAACCGATTGCAAAGGTTCATGGCCTGGTGCAGATATTGACGCCATTGCTGCTATTGGTTCTGGTGCTCAAATCAATTTAAGTAGCGAAATATTATTTGATTTTGATAAGTTCGATTTGTTGAAAAATTCCAAAGTAGAATTAGATAATATAGTTGAACAAATTAAACTACAAAAGCCTTCTAAAATTATTATTGAAGGACATACCGATAATATTGGACAAGAAACCTATAACCAAAGTTTATCAGAAAAAAGAGCAAGTTCTGTAAAAAACTACCTGCTTTCTAAACTTACTTCTACTAAATCAAAGTCTATTGGTTACGGAAGCAAATTACCCATCGCTTCTAACGATACGAAAGAAGGGCAAGACAAAAACCGAAGGGTAAGTATTATTTTGATTCCTTGATGGTTTAGTCTTCTAATTGGAAACACTAACGAAGACAAGTAATTAGTATGGTTAAAGAAGCAAATCGGAAGCTAAATCGGCCTTAAAAATCAATTCGTCTATAAAAAGCATTCATTCGTTGCTTTTTTTTATCTTTGCTTCCAAAATAAAAAACAATTTTTTACAATGAAAAACTTACTTTCTTTTATTCTGTTAACTATCACTATATTATCAGTCAATAGCACATTTGCTCAAGCCGATAAAAAAGTAGATCCATTTTTAGCAGATCAAAAATTCAATAGCGGAAACTATGAAGCTGCTCTAGAAGATTATTTGCAATTGCTAGATGATACAAAGAGTGACAAATACAATTATAATATTGCTATTTGTTATTTGAATACAAACATTAATAAAACAAAAGCAATTCCCTATTTAGAAATTCTAACTCGTAAACCAAAGTTTGATCCAAACGCAATGTATCTTTTAGGTCGCGCATACCATTATTCTTATAGGTTCGATGATGCGATAAAATCATTTAATTTATTTAAACAAACAGGCAGAGGAAACGCTTCTAACTTGGGAGATGTTGATCGTCAAATTCAATTTTGTATAAATGCAAAAGAGTTGATGAAATTTCCTGTTGATGTGAAATTCGAAAACCTTGGAGCCAATGTAAATTCTCCTTATTCCGATTATTATCCATTTGTTCCTAGTGATGAATCGTTTATAATGTTTAATACTCGCAGACCAGATGAAGCTGCAGAAATCGTTAGAGAAGATGGCTTGTATCCAGCAGCTATTTATGTTTCTAAAGTAACGAATGGTGCTTTTGTAAATTCAAAAAATATCGGCCCGCCAATTGCAAAAAAAGAAGGTGAGCAAGAAATTATTGGTTTATCTGCAACTGGAGAAATTATGTTGTTGTATTATACAAACTTGAAAGGAGTTGGAGATATTTATAGTACAACAACCGACAAAAATAAAAGTTTCAAGCCGGCAGATAAATTGGATGTGAACGTAAATTCTACAAAAGCGGAAGAAATTGCTGCTTGTGTTAGTACAGATGGTTTAACACTTTATTTTGCTAGTAATAGAGAAGGTGGAAAAGGTGGAACAGATTTGTATATGAGTCGTAAATTACCTGATGGAACTTGGGCTCCTGCACAAAATATGGGTGGTGATATCAACACTGCTTTTGATGAAGATTTTCCAAATGTATCTGCTGATGGAAAAGTAATGTATTTCAGTTCAAACGGACATACAACTATGGGTGGATATGATATTTTCAAAGCAGAATTTAGCACTGAAACAAAACAGTTCAGCAATCCAAAAAATATAGGATTCCCGATTAATACTACTGAAGACAATTATAATTTCCGTATTTCTAGCAATGGCCGTTTTGGTTATATCTCAGCTTTACGCGAAGGTGGATTAGGTGATTTGGATATCTACCGAGTTACTTTAAATGAGGTAGAATCTCAGTATTCTGTTATTAATGGTGATATATCGTCAGCTGATTCAACTCAGAAATTGAACTTCTCCGATGTTTTTATTACAGTAACGGATGCTAAGACACAAGAAGTGGTTGGATCTTACATTCCTAATCCTAATTCAGGTCGTTATGTAATGATTTTAGCTCCAGGAAACTATGAAATGACTATGGAAGCAAATGGATTTCAAACATCAACAGAAAAAATTGCTATTTTGGATAAAAGTTCTTTTAAGTTCGAAATTTCCAAAAATGTGAATCTCAAACCCGAAGGATATAAAGAAAAATAGACTGTTGTATTGGCTTGTTTTCGATAGTGTCTGCTTCAACGCAGAATGCTCGAACCGACTTGCTAAAATATCATTTCGAGATGTCACCCTGAGCGGAGTCGAAGGGCCAGAAACGGTAATTTTGTAATCTAACTTCTCTTTAGTATGAGCATAAAAGCTAACATCATAGAAACTTCTCAAAAACGAATTGTTATTGTCGGAGGCGGATTTGGTGGCTTACAACTCGCTCGAAAACTATTAAAATCGGATTACCAAATTGTTTTGATTGATAAAAACAATTATCATCAATTTCAACCTTTGTTTTATCAAGTTGCAACTGCGGGTTTGGAACCAAGTACTATTTCTTTTCCTTTCCGTAAAATTTTTCAGAAAAGTAAAAATATTCATATTCGTATTGCTGAAGTAAATTCAATTCGTGCAGTCGATAACCAATTGGATACCTCCATCGGAGTGATTGATTATCATTATTTGGTAATTGCAATTGGTGCCGATACAAACTTTTTTGGCAATCAAAAAATGATGGATTTGACTTATCCAATGAAGTCACTAAGTGAGGCATTGGCTTTAAGAAATACTATTCTTCAAAACTATGAAGATGCTTTATCCGAATCAGACAAAGAAAAAAGAAAACAATTGATGAATGTGGTAGTAGTTGGAGGAGGAGCAACTGGTGTAGAAGTTGCAGGAACACTAGCCGAGATGAGAAAGAGCATTTTGCCAAAAGATTATCCTGAATTGGATTTTAAAATGATGCAGGTGTATTTGTTGGAAGGTTCTCCAAAAGTATTGAATGTGATGTCGCAGAATGCATCTTCAAAAGCAGAAAAATATTTACGTGAGCTAGGAGTGAATGTGTTCTTAAATTCAAGAGTAAAAGATTATGACGGAGAGAATGTGTTTTTGGAAAACGGAAAAGAAATTCCAACAAAAACATTGGTTTGGGCAGCAGGAGTAACTGGAAATAAAATTCAAGGATTAAATGCTGATGCAGTTAGTCCGACTAACAGGATAAAAGTAAATCGAAACAATAGAGTTGAAGGCTATCAAAATATTTTTGCAATTGGCGATATTGCTTTGATGATTGAAGAAAAATATCCTAAAGGGCATCCACAAGTAGCACAGGTAGCGATACAACAAGCGGTTGCTTTGTCGAAACATTTTAAAAATTTATTAGAAAATAAATCTTCCACCGATTTTTCTTATAAAGATTTAGGTTCAATGGCAACCATTGGAAGAAATAAAGCTGTTGCGGATTTACCCAACATAAAATTTGCAGGTTTTTTTGCATGGCTTGTATGGATGTTTATCCATTTAATGTCATTAGTGGGTGGGAAAAATAGATTGTTTGCATTTATTAATTGGGCCTGGAGCTATATTACATTTGATCAATCGTTGCGTTTAATTATTAAACCAAAAACTAAGCTAAAATGAGTTTCGAAAAACATTTTTTAGAAAACACTATTGGCGTTTTTAATAACTATAGAGCCTTAGCAGAAAAATCATTTGCTCAATTGAATCACAATAAGGAATATCATTATGCTCCTGATCTAGAATCAAACAGCATTGCAATTATTATGAAACACATGGCAGGAAACATGATTTCGCGCTGGACCGATTTTTTAACTACTGATGGAGAAAAGACAACTAGAAATAGAGACGGAGAGTTTATAGAAGGAAGAGCATCGAAGGAAGAATTGATAAAGTATTGGAACAAAGGTTGGGAAGTATTTATAAATACTTTGAATTCATTACAAGAAGAAGATTTATTAAAAACTGTTACTATTAGGGGCGAAGGATTAACAGTTGCACAAGCATTAAACCGACAAACTGCTCATTATGCTTACCATATTGGACGAATTGTATTTTTAGCAAAACACCTTAAAAGCGCCGATTGGAATTCTTTATCGATTCCCAAAAACAAATCATCCGAACATTTGAAAGGAAGCTATTTAGATAATATAAGTCAAAAGAGTTAAGTTTTAAATGAAAGCATTATTAAAACGTCATTGCTAGTCCCTCATTTTTGCGGGATTTGGCAATCTCTAACCAATTGTGGCCAATCTCGTCATCACGAAAGATTGCCACATCCCGTCCCGATACTCGTGTCGTGACTCGCAATGACGATCCGGAAAAAACTCCTAACTCCTAACTCCCTACTCCCAACTCCTGACTTTTTCCTATATTTACCTTCATGATTACTTACATTATTCTTGCTATAACCATTTTCGTTTCCATTACTGCAATGGACAATCATACTTTGAAAAATAAGATGATGTTTAATGCGTATATGATCAAAGAACGAAAAGAATGGTACCGCTTTTTTTCGCATGGTTTAATTCATGGTGATTGGATGCATCTTGGTTTTAACATGCTTTCCTTATACATGTTTGGGAAAGCTGTAGAAGATGCTTACATAGATCTGTTTGATGAAAAAGGAATTTTTTATTTTATCTTATTATATGTTGGTGGATTGGCTATGTCTTCATTGTATTCTTATGAGCGTAATAAAGTAAATATCTACTACAATGCTTTAGGTGCATCAGGTGCTGTGTCAGCTGTTATTTATTCTTATATAATGCTTGCCCCAACTACTACCTTGCGATTTATGTTTATTCCAATTGATATTCCAGCCTATATTTTTGGTTTTGTTTATTTAGGAATTGAATATTATCTTAGTAAAAAAGGAAATACAGGAATTGCTCACGATGCTCATTTCTGGGGAGCTATTTATGGTGTTGTTTTAACTATTATGATAAAGCCTCACGCAGTATCTAGTTTTATAGACAAAATTACAGGCGGATAAATGAAAGCAGTTTTTTTAGATAGAGATGGAGTTATAAATGTGGAACGAGGATATACGCATCGTTTGGAAGACTTTGTAATCTTGCCCGATTTAGTAGAAGTGTTGCAATTGTTGCAAAAAAAAGGATATTTATTGATTGTGATTTCTAACCAAAGCGGAATTGCAAAGGGTTTGTACAAACAATCAGAAGTAGAAATTTTGCATAAATTTATGGTTGATGTGTTTACAAAGAATGGGATTACACTTTCGGAAATATACTATTGTGTTCATCATCCCGATGTAAGTAAATGCATCTGCAGAAAACCGGATTCTTTATTTGTAGAAAAAGGATTAGCACGTTTTAATATTGACCCTAAGAAATCGTATTTCATTGGCGACAAAGAACGAGACACAGAAGCAGCAGAAAAAGCAGGAGTAAAAGGCATTTTAATAGAATCAAACATTTCATTAAAAACTATTTTGAATCAAATAAATTAATTTTTCAATCTTACAATATTTCAATTTTTCAATTTTTGAATGCAAAACTATATCAATCATAACGGAAACTTTATTTTGTCGGATGCTCCAATGGTAAACGCCAATAACCGTTCGTTTAGGTATGGCGATGCTTTATTTGAAACTATTCGATTAGCCAATTACAACCCGCAATTTTTAAAGGAACATCTTTTGCGATTAACAGCAGGAATGCAAGTTTTGAAAATGGAAATGAATCCTAATTTGAATACTACTTTTTTGGAACATGCTATTTTAGAACTAGCGCAAAAAAATAATGTGACATCAGATGGGCGAGTTCGTTTAACTGTTTATCGTAACGAAGGAGGATTGTACGCTCCAAGCGACAATAAAGTTTCTTTTGTAGTAGAAGTATATCCAATTGAAGAGAAAGGCTATATACTAAACCAAAAGGGCTATTCAGTTGATTTGTTTACAGAGTTTAAAAAAGCACAAAATGCTTTATCAACCATTAAATCAGCGAATAGTGCTATTTATGTTATGGCAGGGATTCATAAAACAAATCATCAATTGGACGAATGTTTATTGCTTAACGACAAACATCACATCATTGAAGGAATAAGTTCTAATATATTTGCAGTAAAAAATGGTGTATTATATACGCCACCAGTTGGTGATGGTTGTGTGAATGGAGTGATGAGAAAAAAAATAATTGAAATTGCGCAAGCAAATAAAATTGCAGTATATGAAATTTCGGTGATGCAAAATGTTTTGTTAGGTGCCGATGAGTTGTTTTTAACAAACACAATTAATGGAATACGTTGGGTTGTAGCTTACAAACAGAAAAGATATTTTAATGATACATCCCAAAGATTAACACAAAAGTTAAATGAGTTGATTACAACTTCTTCTTAACGCAATGTTCATTAGAACTATCATTTCGAGCGGATAGTATTTGTTTCGAAGCGTCACAATGAGCGTAGTCGAAGTGTTTTATTTTTAATTAGATTTATTATGGATGATTTAAGAGCATACCTAAACAACCTTCGCCACGATTTTGCAAAGCAAACATTGAATAAAAAAGATGTGAACGCAAATCCTGTTTTGCAATTTGAAAAGTGGTTTAAAGAAGCAGTGGAAGCAAAAGTAAATGAGCCGAATGCTTTGACTCTTGCAACTGCTAGTGCAGATGGAAAACCTTCTGCAAGAATTGTGTTGCTTCGTAATTTTGATGAAAATGGTTTTGTTTTTTATACAAACTATACAAGTAGAAAAGGAGGAGAAATTTTAAAAAATCCTCACGCTTCCTTATTATTCTTTTGGCCAGAGTTAGAACGACAAGTTCGCATTGAAGGAAAATTGATTAAACAATCTGCAGCTGAATCAGATAAATATTTCAATACTCGTCCGCGTTCAAGTAAGTTAGGCGCATGGACATCCGAGCAAAGTAGAGTAGTGGCAAGCAGAAAAGCATTGGATGACGAGTACGAAAAAATGTCGCAAAAATATCCTGGAGAGAATGTTCCTCGTCCGATTTATTGGGGCGGTTATATTTTAGA
The DNA here is from genome assembly GCA_945879015.1 of Chitinophaga pinensis. Lineage (GTDB taxonomy): Bacteria > Bacteroidota > Bacteroidia > 2-12-FULL-35-15 > 2-12-FULL-35-15 > 2-12-FULL-35-15. The sequence goes on from CAMCUO010000055.1 coordinate 17,215, forward strand.
ACCAAATAGCATCGAATTTTGGCAAGGCCGACCAAGCCGTTTGCACGATCGACTTTTATATACAAAAGAAAATAATAGTTGGAAAATAGAGCGATTGGCTCCGTAGGTTATTCTTTGTAATAAGTTATTGTTTCATTCCATTTGTTGCCAATTCCGTAATTTCCCGCTCTTCTCATTTTCATTCTCCAAGTTGTTGGGATGTTCTGTATGTCAAATCGAACCGTGTCAATATGTGGAATTGGATATTCCTGAATTTCAAATCTGCTTTCTCCTAGAATAATAATCCCTTCTTTTATTTTTGCTTCTCCTTCTCTATGAACATCATCTTCAATTGATGAGTTGTCTGCCCAATCATAGAAATTCATATATGAATCAACAGAAAACTCAGAAGTAGAACCAGACCTATTATTGCCAGAAAGGGTATACCACTTTCCTGGTAGATTAGGATCAATATCAGAAAAATCAGCATCTTTTTTACAAGAATTAAATACGATACTAATTAATAGGATAAATATGAATAGCGTCTTTTTCATTTTAGCTCATATCAAATATAACGAATTGCTGTTAAATAAAAAACCTTCAAGATTCTTGAAGGTTTTTTATTTGAAAAGTTTAAATCTTATTCAGCTTTTTTAGCTGCCTTTTTCGGAGCTGCTACTTTTTTCGGAGCTGCTACTTTCTTAGGAGCTGCTACTTTCTTAGGAGCTGCTGCCTTTTTAGCTGGAGCTGCTGCTTTTTTTGCTCTTGACTTAGCTGTTTTGCTTTTTCTTTTAACTCCGAAAGAGCCCATTGCTAATTTACCTTTTTTGCTTTTTTTATCGCCTTTTCCCATAATAGTTTTTATTGTGTTTTGGTTTATTTCTGTTACAAACGTACATTATTTTTATATAATAATCAAACTCTATTATCCTGCTACCTGATACTTGCTACTTGATACTGTTTTTCGCTAAGTAATCTTTTTCTATCAACTCTACTTTTGGAATAGAGTTTTTCAACCAACGAAGTAGCAATTCATCTTTTTCTAATTCATTCAAATGCCAATTTGCAGTAGATTTATGAAGCTTTTCTTTCAAAGTATGTAAGCACAATGCAGCACTTACTGATATATTAAAGCTTTCAGTAAAACCATACATAGGGATTTTTACAAATTCATCGGCATGTTCTCGAACAGTATCTGAAATGCCTGTTAACTCTGTTCCAAAAAATAATGCTAATGGTTTGTCAACTGATAAATCTTCTAAATTGCAATCTTTTTCATGTGGAGAGGTAGCAACAATTCGATAACCTTGTGCTTTTAATTTTTGAATACAATCCAAAGAATTATTTTCTTCTTTTCTGTAGCGATGAAGATTTAACCACTTCGGTGCGCCCAATGCAATATCTTTATTTACGGTGTAAGCATTTTTATTTTCGATAATGTGAATATCTTGTATGCCAAAAATATCACAGGAACGCAAAACGGCACTTGCATTGTGAGGTTGGTATAAATCTTCCAAAGCAATGGTGATATGACGAGTTCTAAAATCCAAAACAGTATCAAACTTCGCTCTGCGTGTTTCTGAAATAAATTGTGATAAATATGTTATGAATTCTTTTGACATTAAAATGTTTTATAGTCCACAGTCTTCGACTCCGCTCTGACTGACACTTGGAATGTCACACTGAGCGGAGTCGAAGTGTATTAAATTCTTCCATTTGATTTTGCAACCATATTCGAAATACGATATAACAATCGTGCTCCAACGTTTGCATCCCATTCATCTCCACCTGGAGCAACTTCATTGATATCAAATGCAATTATACGTTTTCCTGAATCAACAATTTTTTCTATCAACATTAATATTTGTTCGAATTCAAAACCTCCTGCAACTGGTGTTCCTGTACTTGGACAAAGCTTTGGATCTAATCCATCAATATCAAAGCTTAAATAAATTTCGTTTGGCAACTGTGCGATAATGTCGTTACAAATAGTTGTCCACGTTACACCATCCAATTGTCTGTGTTTAATATCTCTATCGAAAAATGTATGAATTCTTCCGTTTGAATTTTTTATTAAATCATATTCTGCCTGACAATAATCACGAATACCAACTTGTACCAATTTAGAAACCTGTGGAATCTTTAAAGCATTAAACATAATTGATGCATGCGAAAATTCAAATCCTTCATACGCATCACGCAAATCTGCATGAGCATCAATTTGTAAAATGGCAAAGGAATTATTTTTTTCAGCTAAGGCTTGCATTAAGCCAAGTGGAGTAGAGTGGTCGCCTCCCAATAATGCAACAATTTTATTTTTATCCATGAATGAAAGGGATTTTTCTTTCACCCAATTATTCATTTTTACACATTCACTATTAATTAGTTTGCGTGTATCATCCATTTCGTGATTCGAATCCGGACTTTCTCCTTCAAGTAAAAGTTCGATATAACCTTCTGCTTTTCTTCTTAAACTTTCGCTTTTACTTGCTATATCATCAGAAATGGAATCCATAGCCAATCCAATTTTCCAAGCATCAGCAACTTTAGGGTCAAATAAATCAACTTGAAAGGATGCATTGTAAACTACTTGTGGTCCTAAAGCTGTTCCTGCACTATAGGATACAGTTACTTCCCATGGAACTGGTAGAATAACTACTTCGGCTTCTTCAATTGTAAATGGTAAGCCATAAATATTGTTTTTTGCATCACCCAATCCACTTGGATCGAAATTATTTATTTTGTCTTGTTTGCTCATGGTTAATTTTTAGAGCAACGAAAGTACATAAAATAAAAAAGTCTCTCGGATATCCGAGAGACTTTTTTATTTCTTTTAGCTAACGACTATCTGTTAACAGCTTTTGCTAATTCAGAACCAGCTTTAAATTTAGCTACTTTTTTAGCAGCAATTTTAATAGCTTTTCCAGTTTGTGGGTTACGACCAACTCTAGCAGCTCTTTTAGAGATAGAGAAAGATCCGAATCCAACTAATGCAACTCTGTCACCTTTTTTAAGTGCTTTTGTTGTAGCG
>CAMCUO010000056.1 GCA_945879015.1 Chitinophaga pinensis
AAGAACGCGGTAGCCTTGTGCGCAAGCCTGGTGTCCTAGTGCGGAGGCTAAGAAGCTTTTTCCGATTCCCGTACTTCCTGTGATAATAATGTTTTCTTTTCGTTTAATAAATTCGCAATCTGCTAAGCGAAGTACCTGGTTTTTATCAAGTGTAAAAATTACAACATCAATAAGTATAAAATCAATCTGCAAAAACAGTATGATTAAACTAAAAATAGAGGGGTCAGTTTCCCGTGAAATGCTGGGGTCACTTTGCTCTGAAAAACAGGGGTCAGTTTCACGCGGAAAAGGGGGGTCAGTTTACGTGGATTTTCCAGTAGAATACAAGAAATAAAATAAAACAATGTTGTGGACTAAATATGGACTAAAAATAAAATTAAAAAGCCGAAACCCTTGATAAATCAATAGTTTCGGCTTTATTCAGCGGAGAAATAGGGATTCGAACCCCAGGACCTGTTACAGTCAACAGTTTTCAAGACTGCCGCAATCGACCACTCTGCCATTTCTCCAACGGGCACAAAATTAGTATTTTTTTCTTTCTATTAATTAAAAAAGTGCAAAAAATAGTTTAATTCCTTAACTTTGCTCTAATCCCCGTAAAGTGTTATAAAGCACATAAAACGTATGGTTATGAAAAAGTACCTGATTATCTTTTGTTTACCCTTTCTTTTAATTACTAATAGCCTTCTAGCAGCAAATGTTACGGCATATTTGACTTATGGTATTTTTTCAACTCCAGCAAAAGGACCCTATTTAGAAACATACCTCTCAGTTATTGGTAATTCACTGCGGTTTGTGAAAACAGCAAATGGTAAATTTCAAGGTGCAGTAGACATTTCAGTAGCTTTTAAGCAAAATGGAGAAATTAAGAATGCTCAGAAATACTCTTTGAATAGCCCGGAAACGGATGATACTCTTAAAGGACTACCCAATTTTATTGATCAACAACGATATGTTTTGGCAAATGGAACTTATGAAATGGAGTTGTCTATTGCGGATAAAAATAATCCAAGCGAGAAACCCTTCGTAACAAAAGTTCCGATTAAGATTGATTTTCCCGAAATAATTATGGGAATTTCCAGTATTCAGCTATTAGAATCATATACTAAAGCTATTTCTCCAACTGCATTAACTAAAAGTGGCTACGATTTAATGCCTTATATTTCTAATTATTATCCCGAAAATAGTACACGTTTAAAGTTTTATACAGAAATGTATCAAGCAAAGAAAATTTTGGGTGAAGGAGAGAGATTAATTGTGAGTTATTATCTTGAAGCCTATGAAAGCAAAGTTCGACTTTCAGATTACAATGGCTTTAACAAGCAAGTTGCAAATGATGTGAATATTCTTTTATCAGAATTTAATATTGAGAATTTGCCTTCTGGAAATTATAATTTAGTTGTCGAGGTAAGAGATAAGGAAAATAAAATTCAAGCTCAACAAAAATCATTTATTCAAAGAACAAACAAGCCTGCTGCATTGAGTTTTGACGATATTAAAACCATAACAGTTGGAAATACCTTCGTAAATAATTACAAGAGCATCGATTCGATGAGATATTATATTAAAGCTCTTCGTCCGATTTCTAGCACAAGCGAAATTCAGTATGCAGAAAATCAATTAAAAGGAAAAGAATTGGAATTAATGCAGCAGTTTTTCTATAATTTTTGGAAATCGAGAAATGCGCTTAGTCCTGAAATTGCTTGGTTAGAATACTATAAAGAAGTTATGAAAGCAAACAAGGAGTTTGGAACTTATGGGTTAAAAGGCTTTGATAGTGATAGAGGTAGAGTTTATTTGCAATACGGTCCGCCAGATCAAAGAACAAAAAGCACATCTGAACCAAGTGCATATCCTTACGAAATTTGGGAGTATTATTCCTTAGTTGATAAAACTCAAATATTGAATAATCCTGGAAACAGACAATCGAATAAAAACTTTGTTTTTTATAATCCGGATTTAGTGACAAATAAATATACATTGATTCACTCGGAAGCGCGTGGTGAAATTAATAATGTAAGATGGAGATTGTTGCTACACAAGAGAGATAACGCATCACCAGATTTAGATAACGAAAGTGTTCCTAAGCAATTTGGAGGAAACGTAGATGATAATTTCAATAATCCTCGCTAACAAAAGAATTTTCCAGACTGTATGAAGGTTGCAATTGTAATTTTAAATTGGAATGGAAAAAAATTTCTTGAGAAGTTTCTTCCCTCTGTTGTTGATTGTAACTCTTCTTATTCAGAAATTATTGTTGCCGATAATGCATCTAGTGATGATTCTATTTCTTTTCTAAAAAGTAAATATCCTCAAGTTCGTATTATTCAGAATGTCAATAATGGCGGTTTTGCCAAAGGATATAACGATGCTTTAAAGTTTGTTGAATCGGAATATTATGTGCTTTTAAACTCAGATGTAGAAGTTACTCCCAATTGGATAGATACAGTTGTTAAAATTATGGATAGCGATAAATCTGTAGCCGCTTGTCAGCCTAAAATTAAAGCATTCGATAATAAAAAGTTATTTGAATATGCAGGAGCAGCTGGTGGATTTATAGATAAATATGGATATCCATTTTGTAGAGGAAGAATTTTAGATACACTTGAAGAAGACACTGGTCAGTACAATGATGTACGTGAAATATTTTGGGCAACGGGCGCTTGTTTGTTTGTAAGAGCGGAGTTGTATCATAAGGTAAATGGTTTTGATGAAGACTTTTTTGCTCATATGGAAGAAATTGATTTGTGCTGGCGACTAAAAAATCTTGGTTACAAAGTAATGTATTGTCCAGATTCAACGGTTTATCATGTTGGAGGAGGAACGCTTAATAAAACAAACCCACAGAAAACCTACCTTAATTTTAGAAATAATTTAATTCTACTTTGTAAAAATCATCCTCCACAATATTTCTTTCTAAAACTTATGTGGCGAATGAATCTAGATGGAGTAGCAGGATTGAAATTTTTGTTATCAGGACAGTTTTCTCATTTTGTTGCTGTATTGAAAGCGCATAAAAGTTTTTATTTTGCACTAAGCAACACATTGAAAAAAAGAAAAATCTTAAAAAAACAAGTGACCACTTATACTACCACAGCTGTTTATCTCCATAGTATCATCGCTGATTATTATATCAGAGGTAAGAGAACCTTTAAGGAAATTGATTTGAAGAATAGGTTTCTTTAAACAAAACTCTCCACTGCCAATTTGTAGGAATCCATTCCAAAGCCTGAGATAGAACCTTTGCATTTAGGTGCAATTAAAGAAGTATGTCTGAAGTCTTCTCTAGCAAATACATTTGAAATATGAACTTCTATAGTTGGCGTTTTTATGGAAGCAATTGCATCGCGCAAAGCAACAGAAGTATGAGTGTAACCACCAGCATTTATAATAATGCCATCATAAGAAAACCCAACTTCGTGCAATTTGTTGATTAATTCGCCTTCTACATTGCTTTGGTAGCAATCTAATTCAATAGTTGCAAACTTCTTCTTTAATTCATTAAAATACGTTTCAAATGTCTGACTTCCGTAAACATCTGTTTCGCGAGTACCTAATAAATTAAGGTTGGGGCCGTTTATAATAATGAGTTTCACTTTGTTAATTAGTTTATGATGAGGCAAAGATATATGAATATTTTGATTATTAATTTAGCTGTATGAACTGGAACGTTTTTATAAAAGGTTTTAAATCCTTCTTATCCTTAGAGAAATCTCTATCTGAGAACTCCATTGAAGCTTATTTACACGATGTGAATAAGCTGATTCAGTTTCTTGAATTCCAAAAATATGATCTTTTGCCTAAAGACATTCAATTGAAACATCTGCAAGAATTTGTGCAATGGGTGAATGAATTAGGAATGACAGCTACTTCACAAGCTAGATTAATTAGTGGAATAAAAGGTTTTTATAAATATTTGTTATTGGAAAATGTTGTAAATGTTGACCCAACAGCTTTATTGGAAGCTCCACGATTGGCTCGAAAACTACCCGATACATTGAGTTTGGCTGAAATCAATAAATTAATTGATGCAATTGATTTGAGTAGAAAAGGTGGGCAAAGAAATAAAGCTATGTTGGAAACATTGTATAGCTGCGGATTACGGGTAAGTGAGCTCGTTAATTTAAAAATTTCCAGTTTATTTTTCAATGAAGATTATATCAAAGTCACCGGAAAAGGAGATAAGGAAAGACTTGTTCCTATTGGAAGTGTAGCAATAAAACAAATTGAAATTTATAAGGATGAAGTAAGATGTCATATTGAAATAAAAAAGGACCATGAAGATTTTTTGTTTTTAAATAACAGAGGAAGCAAAATTTCCAGAATTCATGTGTTTACAACAATAAAAGATTTAGCCTTTAAAGCGAGAATTAAAAAGAAGATTAGTCCGCATACCTTCCGACACTCTTTTGCATCGCATTTAATAGAAGGAGGGGCTGATTTAAGGGCAGTACAGGAAATGTTGGGACATGAATCAATAACAACAACAGAAATATACACTCACCTCGACAGAGATTATTTGAGAGAAGCAATTATTCGCTTTCACCCAAGATCCTGATTTACTTTTCGCCTCTTGGACCTTTGTTGTCTTTCAATTTATCAATCAATACTTTTTTGAATTGCTCTTCTGCATTGTATAGTCGTGATACTTTTTTGATTGGCAAAACTGCTTTAAACTTTACATTGTATTCTTTCTGTAAGTCAAGCTCCTTCTGACGAAAAGCTAAATCGTTTCCAATAGCTTGTTCCACTTCCTTATCGGTTAAATCTTCAAAGTTCTTTTTTGCTTCACGTTCATCTTGTCTACGTTTTTTACGAAGCTCTTGCAGTTTGTCGCTATACTGATTGTAAACTGGCCAGAATTTTTGTGCTTCTTCAGTAGTAAGATCAAGCTTAGTTGTTAAAAAAGCAATCTTCATCGATTCGATGTTTTCTTTCTTTTCTTCTTGGCGTTCACCTTTTTCTTTTCCTTTGGGTGGTGGACCCATTGGTTGTGAATACGCAATGCCAACAAATGATATGAAGGCAATAACAAGAAGGGTTTTTAGAGCAGATGTTTTCATTATACTTTTTTATTCGTTAAAATCCGTACCTATAATTCGTTACTTAAATTCGATTCGTCAATATTGTTGTCGAGCAAATATTCTTCAATGCTGTTATCATCTTCTGAAGTGCTTTCATTTTCAATAGATGCATCAGCTGTGAGGTGTTCTAATATGTCAGTTTCATTGATGTAATATAAATTGTCTTCCAAAGAAAGTTCTTCAGTAGATTCAATATTTTTAATGCTATTATTGTTCATGTATTTGATTCCTGCAATAGCAATAAAAACAGTAACAACCAGAGGAACTGCAAAACGAGGTCGGAATAACAAAATCAACCAATCTAGTCCTGCTGATTTCTTTTTACTTTCTATTACGCGTTCTTGAATAATTGTTGGAAGTTCTTCAAAATAATCTTTAGGAACTTCAAACGGACTGTATTTATCGATACTCAAAAGAGTAGGAGCAAGTGCTTTTATTTCTTCTTCATCATCTATTCGGTTTTGCAGTTTAGATGTAAAAGAGTTAAAATACGATTCAGATGGGTTAAACGGGTTGTTGCTACTATGCTTCGAGAGCTTTGGAGCCATTTCGTTTAAATCATTGTCTTCGTTTAATATGTTGTCATCGTCATTCATTTTTTCTTCGATACTTTTTTTCTTAAAAGGTTTAATCTTTTGTTAGGTAATTTTCAATTTTTTTTACAGCATGATGATAAGATGCTTTTAGCGCTCCAACAGATGTTTCAAGGATTTTGCTCATCTCTTCATATTTCATTTCATCAAAGTACTTCATATTAAAAACAATTCGTTGTTTGTCGGGCAATGTTAGTATAGCTTTCTGAAGCTTTGTTTGAATTTCATCTCCTTTGTAATAACTATCGCTTTCGAGGTTGTTAGCTAAAAATGCTGATACGTCATCTAAAGGAATTCCAGCTCGTTTTTTCTTTTGATTTAAAAAATTGATGGATTCGTTGGTGGCAATGCGATACATCCATGTAAAGAGCTGCGATTCTGCTTTAAAATTTTCTAGATTTCTCCAAATTTTAATAAATACATTTTGTAGCACATCATCTGTATCATCATGGTCAATAATGATTTTGCGGATGTGCCAATAAAGTCGTTTTTGATATTCGCGAACTAATAAGTTAAAAGCATAGTTGCGTGTTTCTTCGTTACGAAACTGTTCGATAATCTCTTGGTCGAGAGTAGATGCATTTGAATTGCTATGTTTTTTTTCACTTTCCATAGTTTGTCACGCAGTGACCCTTCGGGGCAATCCGACCAAGAAAGTTCGGGTATGCCGTTTATTTGCGTTTTAAAACCTTATTAACCGCTTCAACAATGTTCACGGCATCTAAACCATACTTTGTCATTAATTGATCGGGTGTGCCGCTTTCTCCGAAACTATCATTTACTGCAACCATTTCAATTGGAGTTGGCAACTCTCTCGCTAATAACTGTGCTATGCTGTCTCCTAATCCGCCATTCATCTGATGCTCTTCAGCAGTAACTACACAGCGCGTTTTCTTTGCCGAGTTTATGACAGCAGTATTGTCTAAAGGTTTAATCGTATGAATATTAATAATTTCAGCGCTTATTCCTTGTGCTGCTAATTGTTCTCCTGCTTCAATCGCTTTCCATACCAAATGGCCAGTAGCAAATATCGTAACATCGGTTCCTTCGTTTAACATCACTGCTTTCCCGATTTCAAATTTTTGATCTGCTGGAGTAAAGTTGGGAACAGTTGGTCGTCCGAATCTTAAATAAACTGGACCTTCATGACTAGCAATGGCAATAGTTGCCGCTTTTGTTTGATTGAAGTCACATGGGTTAATTACCACCATTCCTGGAAGCATTTTCATTAATCCTAAATCTTCTAATATTTGATGTGTTGCGCCATCTTCTCCAAGAGTTAATCCAGCATGCGATGCGCAGATTTTTACATTCTTTCCAGAGTAAGCTACGGATTGACGAATTTGGTCATACACTCTTCCAGTAGAGAAGTTAGCAAACGTTCCAGTGAAAGGAATTTTACCACCTATTGTTAAACCTGCTGCAATGCCTATCATGTTTGCTTCTGCAATGCCTATTTGAAAAAATCGTTCTGGATGGTCTTTAGCAAACGCATCCATCTTTAGAGAGCCAGTTAAATCAGCACACAATGCAACTACGTTTGGATTAGATTTTCCTAATTCTGATAATCCCGCTCCAAATCCAGAGCGTGTGTCTTTCTTTTCTGTAAAAGTGTATTTTTTCATTTAATTTATTATGTAGATGATGTATGTAAAATATTGATAATCAATTTAATATAACTTTACTGGTGTCGACATTCCTGATTCGATTTTAAACCTTCTTTCTATAGTATAAATGGCTTCTTTTGCATTCTTTGGTCTGTATTCTATTCTATATTTTCCTGGTTGTAAATTGATGGTTTCCTGAACAAGTGTGCTATTTAAATTGCAGACCCAAACCAATTTATTGTTTTCTTCTACAAATAAACTACCGGGACCTTCGCTAGGCTTAGCAATATTAACAATCCCCGATTGTGGTATTTCAATAAAAGTTGTTTTGCTTTGAGCAATATCTACTTTATCTAATTTGATTCGAGGAAGAGTTAAAATCTCCAAATCATACTTGCCAACAATAAATTTTTCATTAGTATTAAAATATTGAATATGAAGTGTTTGCATGTCTTCATTTTTACGAATAATACAACTGATATTTTTAGTGTAATCCGGACTGCCTGACATCTTCAAATTAAGATAACCTTGAGGTGCATCAACAGCAATTGTATTGTGTTTTCCTGGAACAAGCTCAATCCCTTTCTTTTCAACTGGAGGAATAGTATGAACTACCATTTTGTAAGTTCCGATTGGCTCGATGATTAATGTATCAGGAACGCCTTTGTTGTTAATCGTATGCATGTAGTTGTAGCGAATGATCCCTGTTTGCTCATCATAAAAAGTCAAGTTCACATCCGTTTCAGTTGGTCTGCCTACTTGATCGTTTAAGTTTACTTGAACAGTAGTATTGTTTAAAGCTTGTGAAATAACAATGTTTAATATGTTTTTGAAGTTTGTTTCGTTTGATGCATCATAAAATTTACCAATACAGCCAAAAGAGTTGATATAACTTTGATCAAGGCCGATACCAATTACAAAAGGTTTTAGAATAATTCCTTTTTTCTGAAGAGCAAGAGAAACAGCACAAGGGTCGCCATCGCATTCTTCAATTCCATCCGTAATTAAAATAATAATGTTGCGAACATTGGCATTGGAAGCTGAAGGAAAATCACCTCCGCATTGTTCCAATGTATATGCAATTGGTGTTGTTCCTTTCGGAACCAACATTTTCAATTTATTCTTGATTGCTTGAGCATTATTTTTACCAAATGGAACTTCCAACTTTGTATCGGTACAGCTGCGTTCTGGACGAAGCGGAACTTGATGTCCGTAACAACGGAAAGCCAATTCTAAATTTGGGTTATCCACCTTTTGCATGCTATCTAAAAAATCGCTCAACATTTTTTTAGCCATGTCCATTTTCATTCCGTTCTGCCATTGTCCGAACATACTGAAAGAAGCATCAAATACGAATTCGATACGAGTTAAAGGTTTTGCAGGTTGTGCATTTGAGGAGACACAAGACACAAGTATCAAGAAACAAGACACAAGCAGTCTTGAGAATTGAGATTTGAGTTTAAGGAATGAATTGTTGTTTTTCATTTTACAGATTTTGAGTCTCGGTTAAGTGTTTAGTAAAAAGTCTTGATACTTGATACTTTATACTTGCTACTTCTTAGTAATCTCCAAGTGTTTCAGCATTTTGATTCAAAGCCTGTGCCAATTGTTCGTCATTAGGAGCAACACCGTGCCATTTGTGACTGCCCATCATAAAGTCAACGCCATTGCCCATTTCTGTTTTCATTAAAATCATAACTGGTTTTCCTTTTCCAGTATGTTCTTTTGCTTTTTTTAGTGTTGCAACAACGGATCCCATCTCGTTTCCTTTTTCCAAATCCATTACATCCCAACCGAATGCTTCAAATTTCGCACGTAAACTTCCCATCGGCAATACCTGATCGGTAGAACCATCAATCTGTTGTCCGTTCATGTCCACCGTAGAAATAAGATTATCTACTTTTTTCGCGGAAGCATACATAGCCGCTTCCCAAATTTGTCCTTCTTGTAATTCACCATCTCCATGTAAAGTATAAACGATAGAAGTATCCTTATTTAATTTTTTTGCCAAAGCCGCACCAATCGCAACCGACATGCCTTGTCCAAGTGAACCTGAAGCAACTCTTACACCAGGCAATCCTTCGTGTGTAGTTGGGTGACCTTGCAAACGTGAATTCAGTTTACGAAAGGTTGCTAATTCTGCAACAGGAAAATATCCTGAACGAGCTAAAACGCTATAAAATACAGGGGAAATATGCCCGTTTGATAAGAAAAATAAATCTTCGTTTTTTCCATCCATCGTGAAATTAGAAGGATTGTGTTTCATTATCTCGAAATAAAGCGAAACAAAGTACTCGGCACAGCCCAAGGAACCACCTGGGTGACCCGAATTTACTGCATGAACTTGTCGTACAATATCTCTCCGAACTTGAGAAACAATTCTTTCTAATTCTGCTGTTGAAGCCATAAAATAGGTTGATTAATTTGTTTTTTTTACTTTAGCGTTCAAAAGTATCAATTTTTACAAGGCTTTTGGGGATTGTTGAAAAATCGCATTATTGTTGAAAACTCAGATAAATAAAGCTAAATAAGGGTTTTTATAATTTTTTGATATACTTATATTTGCAAACTTAAATAACCAATAGACAGTCAGCAGTAGACAAATTAAAAACCATTTACTTTTTGACTTTTAAACTTTTAACTTAAAATTATGGCTTTACAGTGTGGAATAGTGGGATTACCAAATGTTGGAAAATCAACTTTATTTAATTGTTTATCAAACGCAAAAGCACAAGCGGCAAACTTTCCGTTTTGTACGATAGAGCCTAACGTAGGCGTAATTACAGTTCCGGATGAACGTTTATCTGTTCTTGAAAAAATCGTAAACCCCGAAAGAGTTGTCCCAACCGTTGTAGAGATAGTAGACATTGCTGGATTAGTAAAAGGAGCTAGCAAAGGGGAAGGTTTAGGGAATAAGTTTCTTGCGAACATTCGTGAAACAAATGCAATCATTCACGTTTTGCGTTGTTTTGATGATGACAATATTATCCATGTAGATGGCTCAATAAATCCAGTTAGAGATAAAGAAATTATTGATACAGAATTGCAATTGAAAGATTTGGAATCGGTTGAAGCTAAGATGAAGAAAGTAGAGAAGATGGCTAAGACGGGTAACGATAAAGATGCGAAAAAAGCTTTTGAAGTATTGTCTAGCCTGAAAGAGCTGTTGGAGCAAGGAAAATCGGCACGTTCGGCAAAACTTTCTGAACAAGATCTTGTACATGTTGCTGATTGCTGTTTGTTGACTATTAAACCTGTTCTTTATGTTTGTAATGTAGATGAGAAATCTGTAAAGACAGGAAACAAATATGTGGACCTAGTTAAAGAAGCTGTAAAAGATGAAAATGCGGAGGTGTTAATCATCACAGCCGCTATGGAAGCGGAAATTGCTAGTTTGGATACTTACGAAGAGCGCCAAATGTTTTTAGGAGAAATGGGACTTACGGAGCCGGGGGTAAATTATCTGATAAAAGCAGCCTATAGAATATTGAATTTACAAACCTACTTCACAGCAGGAGTAAAGGAAGTAAGAGCATGGACGATCATAAAAGGGATGACCGCTCCGCAAGCTGCAGGAGTGATTCATACCGACTTTGAAAAAGGATTTATTAGAGCTGAGGTGATTAAGTACAACGATTTTATTACTTTAGGCTCCGAAGCAGCATGTAAAGATGCAGGAAAAATGGGTGTGGAAGGAAAAGAATATGTGGTGAATGATGGAGATTTAATGCATTTTAGATTCAATGTATAATGTCCTACGAATTACGAATAAAGGCGAATTACGAATTTTTGCGTGGTTTAATAGATTTGTAATTCAAAGGAAGTAATAATTGTTTTTTAGGTTTTTAATTAAATAGATATTTCTAAGATTTTTAAAGAATAGCAGCTGTTTTAAACACACAGATTCGTAATTCGTTAAAATTCGTAATTCGTAGTTGTATGGCTAAAGAATCAAAATATACCGAAGACAGTATAAAAACGCTGGAGTGGAACGAGCATATTCGTTTGCGTCCAGGAATGTACATTGGTAAATTGGGAGATGGTTCATCGCCCGATGATGGAATTTATATTTTATTGAAGGAGACACTTGATAACTGTATCGATGAGTTTGTGATGGGGAATGGGAAGACGATTGAAGTAACTATCAAAGATAAAACAGTTCGTGTTAGAGATTATGGTCGCGGTATTCCTTTGGGAAAACTAGTGGATGTTGTTTCCAAGATTAACACAGGGGCAAAGTACGATTCAGAAGCATTTAAGAAATCGGTTGGATTGAATGGAGTTGGTACAAAGGCTGTAAATGCTTTGTCTAGTTATTTCAATGTTCAGGCTTTTCGCGAAGGCAAAACAAAATCAGCAGATTTTTCTACTGGAAATTTAACTAAGGAAACTAAGATTGTTGATTCAGATGGAAGAATGGGAACTTTGGTTTCTTTTATTCCTGATGAAAAAATATTTGGAAAGTACCATTTCATCAATGAATACATTGAAAAAATGCTGTGGAACTATGCTTACCTGAATACAGGTTTGACAATAGTTTACAACGGACAAAAGTTTTATTCGGAAAACGGATTACTTGACTTATTAACTCAGAATATAAACGGTCCTATTCTTTATCCAACCATACATTTAAAAGGATACGATATTGAAGTTGCTTTAACACATAGCAATCAACAATATGGAGAGGAGTATTATTCTTTTGTAAACGGACAACATACAACTCAAGGTGGAACTCACCAAGGCGCATTCAGAGAAACGCTTGTTAAAACCATTCGCGACTTTTTTAAGAAAGATTTTGAAGCGGTAGATGTGCGTACCTCTATTATAGCAGCAATAAGCATAAAAGTACAAGAACCTGTTTTTGAATCTCAGACAAAAACAAAATTAGGTTCTCAAGACATTGGTCCTAAAGGTCCGTCTGTTAAATCCTTCATTGGTGATTTCTTAAAAACTGAATTGGATAATTTCTTGCATAAAAATCCGGAAACGGCACAAGCGATTTTACAAAAGATACAATCTAGTGAACGTGAGCGTAAAGATTTACAAGGAATTCAAAAGTTGGCTCGTGATCGTGCTAAGAAATCAAACCTTCATAATAAAAAATTACGCGATTGCAGAATTCACATGCAATCGAACGATGAACGTAAATTGGATACCACTTTATTTATTTGTGAGGGAGATTCTGCAAGTGGTTCTATCACAAAAACACGTGATGTGAATGTGCAAGCAGTATTCAGTTTAAAAGGAAAGCCTTTGAATGCATTTGGCTTGACAAAAAAGATCGTTTACGAAAACGAAGAGTTTAACTTATTACAAGCAGCTTTAAACATTGAAGATGGAATTGAAAATTTACGTTATAACAACATTGTAGTTGCAACCGATGCCGATGTGGATGGAATGCACATTCGTTTGTTGTTAATGACATTCTTCTTACAGTTCTTTCCAGATTTAGTAAAAAACGGACACGTATACATTTTGCAAACACCATTGTTCCGTGTAAGAAATAAAAAGGAAACTATTTATTGCTACAGCGATCAAGAGCGTAAAAATGCAATTGAGAAATTAGGTGCAAAACCTGAAATAACACGATTTAAGGGATTGGGAGAAATTTCACCTGATGAATTTAAATTGTTCATCGGAAAAGATATGCGCAAAGATCCTGTGATTATTGGGAAAGACAGAAGTATTGTAGATATGTTGGGCTATTACATGGGAAAAAACACTCAAGAACGTCAGGATTTTATTATTGATAATTTGGTGGTGGAGAAGGATTTGGTTGAAGGAGTTTAGTTACGGTTAACTAATAAAAACGAATATTACGAATCTGTGTGTTATATAAAGTAGTTACGAGGATCTATTCCCCTCTAGAGAGGGGTTAGGGGTGTGTTGAAAATGTTATTTGCGAAGAGAAATTTAGATATTAGAATTTTATAATTTTATGAGTAAAGAAGAAAATACAAATGATGAATTAACAGGCGGAGGTGATGAACTACACAATGTCATTCACGTTTCTGGGATGTACAAAAATTGGTTTTTGGATTATGCATCTTATGTAATTCTAGAACGAGCTGTTCCTTATGTGGAAGATGGTTTGAAACCTGTTCAGCGTAGAATTTTACATTCTATGAATGATTTAGATGATGGTCGTTACAACAAGGTGGCGAACATAATTGGACATACAATGAAATACCATCCTCATGGTGATATGAGTATTGGTGATGCTTTGGTGGCTTTGGGACAAAAAGATTTACTGATTGATACACAAGGAAACTGGGGAAATATTTTAACAGGTGATAGAGCAGCAGCTCCACGTTACATTGAAGCACGTTTATCAAAATTTGCGGTTGAGGTGGTTTTTAATCCAAAAACTACAACCTGGTTATCAAGTTATGATGGTAGAAACAAAGAACCAGAAACATTACCAGTAAAATTTCCATTATTATTAGCACAAGGAGTAGAAGGTATTGCTGTAGGATTGGCTTGTAAAATGTTGCCGCATAATTTTAATGAATTGTGTGATGCATCTGTGGCATCATTAAAAGGAAAGCGCACGGATATTATGCCTGATTTTGCTACTGCGGGCATGGCTGATTTTAGCAATTATAATGATGGTTTGCGTGGCGGTAAAGTTAGAGTTCGTGCAAAAATTTCTCAGTTAGATAAAAAGACTTTAGTAGTTTCTGAAATTCCATACGGTACAACAACTGGTTCTTTAATTGATACCATTGTTGCTGCAAACGATAAAGGAAAAATCAAGATCAGAAAAGTAGAAGACAATACTTCTGAAAATGTAGAGATTGTTATTCACTTGGTTCCAGGTATTTCTCCTGATAAAACCATTGATGCACTTTATGCTTTTACCGATTGTGAAGTTTCTATTTCTCCGAATGCTTGTATTATCGAAAATGATAAACCACGATTTATTGGTGTAAATGAAATTTTGAAAATTTCTACTCGTCAAACATTAGAATTGTTGAAACGTGAGTTAGAGATTGAAAAAGCAGAATTACAAGAATCTTATTTATTTGCATCGCTTGAAAAGATTTTCATTAAAGATGAAATGTATATTGATTTCAAAAATTATTCGGATAAAGAAACATTGTTTGTGTATTTGGATGATAGATTTAAGAAATATAAAAAACAATTTATTCGTCCGATTACAAATGATGATTATGAGAAGTTGACACAAATTCCGATGATTCGTATCACTCGTTTCGATTCTAAGAAAGCGGATGAGAAGATGAAAGCGTTGGATGCGCGTATTGCTGAAATTGATCATCACTTAGCGAATATGATTGATTTCGCTATCGAGTATTTTAAGAATCTGAAAAAGAAATATGGAGTTGGAAAAGAGCGCAAGACAGAAATTAAATCGTTTGAAAATATTGTTGCAACAAGTGTTGTAGTAGCAAACGAAAAATTATATGTGAACCGCGAAGAAGGATTTGCTGGATACGGATTAAAGAAAGATGAATTTGTAGGAGAGTGTTCGGACATTGATGACATTATTGTTTTCTTGAAAGATGGAACAATGAAAGTTTCCAAAGTAGCTGATAAAGCATTTGTTGGAAAGGATTTAATTCACATTGCTGTCTTTAAGAAAAACGATGAGCGAACGGTTTACAACGTCGTCTACCGTGATGGTAAATCGGGATCTGTGTTTATGAAGCGATTCCCAGTTACAGGTGTTACTCGTGATAAAGTTTATGATTTAACTAAAGGAACAAAAGAATCTCAAATATTGTATTTCAGTGCTAATCCAAACGGAGAAGCAGAAGTAGTTGAAGTGCAATTGAAACCAATGCCAGGATTACGTAAAGTGCAATGGGATTTAAATTTCTCTGAGTTGGCCATTAAAGGCAGAAACTCGATGGGAAATGTGGTGACTAAATATTCCGTGAGAAAAATTTTATTATCAAAAGCAGGTGTTTCTACATTAGGAGCACGTGATATTTGGTTTGATGATACTGTTCAACGTATTAATACAGATAAGAGAGGAGAGTTTTTAGGAAGCTTCGGTCCGGATGATAAAATTTTAACCATTACTCAAAATGGACATTACAAACTTACTTCATTTGATGTATCCAATCACTTTGATGCGGATATGATCTTGATCGAGAAGTTTAAACCAAAGAATCCTATTTCCGCTATTTATCTGGATGGAGAAAGCAAAACATATTTCGTAAAACGATTTATGATTGAGCCGACCGATAAAAAAGTATTGTTTATTTCTGAATCAGAGGGTTCAAGAGTGGAGATTGTTTCTACAGAATTATTGCCAATAGTAGAAGTGAAGTATAGCAAGGTGAAAGACAAAGAAGTTCCTTCCGAAAAAATTGATCTTACTACATTTATTGAAGTAAAAGGAATGAAAGCGAAAGGAAATAAACTATCGTACTCGAAAGTAAAAGACATCACCTTATTGCCACCTGTTGAAATTCCTATAGATGAAGATGTACAGGTTGAATTTGAAGAAAGCGGTATGTCGCCACTGGAAGCAATTAAAAAAGCGCAAGAACCAGCAAAGGACAAAAATTTAATCTCGATTGATCAGCAGATTAATCAGCAGATAAAATTACCATCGCAAGAGAAAAAGAAAAAACCGAAGAAAGGAAAAGGCGGAGGAAAAGATTTGAAGTTGGATTTTTAAGGAGATATTAACGAAAGCCATAGATATAATCTATGACTTTTTTTATTTGCTATTCTCAACTAATTTCCCGTAATTAGTAGAACAAATCATCCCATAATTTAATATTAGAATAAATGAAATTTAAAAAATTACTAGTAGGAGCTTTTGCAGTTTTTGCATTTGCATTAAATACATCAGCTCAATTGAATGTTACTTATCAAGCTCAATTAGCATATCCTGGAGAAACATGTGCAAATATTTGCGGTTATGTTGATTCATTAGGTAACGAGTATGCACTTGTTGGTGCCTCGTTGGGAATGTCAATCGTAAATATTACCATTCCAAGTGCTCCTGTTGAAGTATTGAGAATACCCGGACCAGATAACTTATGGAAAGAAATTAAAGTGCGTGGAAAATATGCTTATGTAACAACAGAAGCAGGTGGTGGATTACAAATTGTGAATTTGAGCAGTTTGCCTAACACCGCAGGAGTTGTTTATCAAAACTGGGCGCCAACAATTGGTGGTGCTGGTGGTGGAACTTTAGGTTCTATTCATGCTTTACATATTGATAATCAATTTGTGTATTTGTACGGTAGTAATTTATTTAATGGCGGTGCACTAGTTGCAGATCTTACAAATCCTTGGGTTCCTGTTTATGTAGGTAACTATCAAAATACAGTTTCTCCCTATATTCATGATGGTTATGTGAGAAATGATACATTGTATGGTGGACATATTTATGATGGTTTTTTCTCAGTAGTAGATTTTACAAATAAATCAGCTCCGGTAGAATTGGCAAATCAATCAACTCCAAATAACTTTACACATAATACTTGGTTATCGCAAAATAGTAAAGTGTTATTTACTACTGATGAAACAAATGATTCCTACTTGACTTCGTATGACATTTCAAATTTAAGTAGTATCAGCGAATTAGATAGAATACAATCTAATCCTGGTTCTAATTCAATTGTTCACAACACCCATATCATTAATGTTGCAGGAAACGATTATGCTGTAACATCATGGTATAAAGATGGATTTACTATTACAGATGTAGGTCGCCCAATTAATATGGTTCAAGTTGGTGGTTATGATAATTATGCAGGAACTGGCGGAGGTTTTGAAGGAGATTGGGGCGTTTATCCATATTTCCCTTCTGGAACAATTGTGCTTTCTAACATTGATGAAGGTTTGTGGGTTTTTTCTCCAAACTATGTGCGTGCTTGTTATTTAGAAGGAATAGTTTCTGATAGTGCTTGCGGTGCATTGTTGAATAATGCTACAATTACCATTTCAGTTGTAAGTGTTACTGATGTTACAGATATTGTTGGACAGTACAGAACAGGAACTCCAATTCCGGGAACATACACCGTTACAATTGCATGTGCAGGTTATACAACAAAAGTTTTTACAGGAGTTGTATTATCACCAGGAGTTGTTACAAATATAAATGCACAATTAGCTCCTTTATCTACTGTTGCAATAAACGGGACAGTTCAGGATGCTGGAACATTGGCGCCAATTGCAGCGGCAGGAGTATTAATGACAGATCCAACAAACACTTATAATTTTGTTACAGATGGAACCGGAAATTTTTCGAGTTGCAATGTAGTTAGTGGAACTAATTATGGAGTATATGCAGGTAAATGGGGATACAATACTTATTGTGCTACAAGTCAAACAATAAATTCAGGTTCATCTTCTTTGCTTTATCAATTAACGCCAGGATATTATGATGACTTCACTTTGAATTTTGGTTGGACTGTAAACACAGCAGTTGGGACAACTTCAGGAGCCTGGGTAAGAGGCGTGCCATTGGGAACATTTAATACAGGAGCTGCTGCAAATCCAGGAGTTGATGATGGGACTGACTGTCATAATATGGCGTATGTTACAGGAAACACCGGAACTTCAGGTTTTGATGATGATGTGGACGGTGGTTCAACTGTTTTAACATCACCAATATTCGATCTAACAGGATATACTAATCCTCAATTGAATTATACTCGCTGGTTCTATAACGCAGGTGGTGCAGGAACCCCAAACGATTCGTTAAATATTTATTTAACAAATGGATTAACAACTGTTTTAGTTGAAACAGTGGTAGAAACTTCTCCATTGAATTCTACATGGGTTCAAAAATCATACGATATAGCAACTTTAATTGCACCAACTGCAAACATGAAAGTGATAGTAAGAACAGCAGATGCAGCTCCGGGAAATATTACTGAAGCAGGATTTGATAAATTCTTCATTACTGACTTTGTTGGCATAAATGAAAATGCTGCGAATAATAATTCAGTAATAGTTTCTCCTAATCCGTTTACAAATGAAACATCTATTACTTATGAATTAAAAAATTCGTTGTCTGCAAATGCAACAATTATTTTGACAGATGTTACGGGTAAAAAAGTAGCAACGTTTGCATTAACTCAAAATAAAGGAACGGTAATGGTAAGTCCTGATTTAAGTGCCGGAGTTTATTTTGTGAAGATGGTGAATGGTGAAGAAGTGACAGCACCGGTGAAGATCTTGAAAATGAAATAAAATGGAATGCTGATGACGCAGACCTGCCTGCCGGTAGGCAGGTATAGCGGATAAAAGCGGATTTACTTTTTTGAGTTTTATAATGTAAATCCCGCTAGGAATTATTCTTAGCGGGATTTTTTATTTCAGGGATGTGCCAGCTTTTCTATCATCCCGTGCCACGACACGGGATTTCATTATTAGAAGCAGTACCCACAATCGGGAGATGCCGCCCTTCGACTCCGCTCAGTGTGACATCACCATTCGTCATGCTGAGCGGAGTCGAAGCATAAGGGCAATATCTAGAAAGAATACCCCAAACTCAAATCAAAAAGAAGATGAAAATGTCCGTTGTAATATTCCCCTAATTCTGCTGTATCAAATTTTGTAATTCTATAAGAAGTGGCATGGTAATAAATAGTATTGGTTTTGTATCCAGCGCCTACGCAAATATCCATCGTTAAACGACTAAGTTTTCCAACTTGTACTCCTACAATTGCATTTACATTTAAATGACGAACATCAAAATAAGTATTATTATAATGACGATTTAATCCCCATGCAATTCTTGCATTTGAATATGAAAAATGTGGAGCAACATAAAATCCATACGGAGAATAATGTCTGCGGTTAACTAAATAAAATTTATGTGCATATTGAAATCTCCAGCCACTAACTTTTAAAATATCACTAGAAGATTGTTTTGAGATTTTTTCAAATGCACCGTAAAAAACATTTTTGCCTAAATATGAAATGCTCACTTGGTCGGATTGTTTTCTTCCTGTTGTTATTTCTGCTGTGAAACGGTATTCAGACGTGAATAATAAAACACTTCCTCCAGCTAAAAATCCAGTAATGCTTGTTTTTAAAACTAGAGGTTGGAGAGGAGGATAAGGCTTTTTCTTTTTAGGTGGTTGCGATAATTTGATAGTATCACCCAATACGTGTGCTTCCACACTTAAATTATTAAGTATTGTAAAGAAGACAAAAAAGAAGAGAATTCTTTTATAATTCATTAGCCTTACTATTTAAATCATATCTCGCTGTCGGTATTGCAGCTTGGTTGCTAAAATCATTCTTCAGGAATTTATAATATCCT